>NZ_LSSO01000176.1:0-7514 GCF_001645205.1 Brevibacillus sp. SKDU10
GCTACAAACAAGGTGGAAACCTTATGGAATAGGAGATTAATGTATATATTGGTTAAACCTTAAAAATTGCAAACTAGAAATCACAGCGATTAACATTTGGGAATTGACCCTATAACTAATTGTAAGATTGAATGAATTATTCAACACCTACATCGTTAACAACAATGGTGTCTATGCTTTTTCTTACACACACGTATGCAAATAACTTTACAGTGACAAAAATCATGATGGTGATGATGTCTATGACATCTGTGACGATGCTTGTGACACTTGTGACCATGTCTATGACATCTGCTATGATGCCTATGACATCTATGACATATACTCATTCGTTTCACCTCCCGAAATCAAACTTGATATATATTATGTGCAATCAATATAACTCGTACTAGGAGTACCCCCAATTTTAATAATGGAAATCGTACAATTTTGCCTCGTTCTTATAAACTTTACCGCAATGTACTTTGCTCTGCATCTCGCCAATAGATGGTGATAAGAGCAAAAAAAGAGTTCTTTTTATCACTGATTGTTGTTAGATTCATATCCCTAAAAGTTAATAGATAACACTTACGTTGTCTTCTAAAAAAATAGATCTTTTTCTCTCGCTCTTTAAATATGGTGCGAAAGTTGAGTTCATAATTAAAATTCTAAATAATTTTTATTTTTTCAGCTTGCAACATTTTTCACTGCTCATTTGTATTTAGGATAGAAGTTCAAGTTCAAAACAATTCATACAAAGAAAGGACTGTGTTAAAAATGAAAAAAATACTTGTCGGTTTATGTGCTGCAACAATGATGTCAGTTCCTGCTTTTGCCGCTGGGACCACCAATGTGTTATCTCCGAAACACACTGCTGTTGTGACGCAGAAATCTCCTGTAGTGCAATATACTCTTAAAATCAATAACAAGACGGTTGAGCTTGGAACGGAAAAAATTGTTGTAATGGAAGACCAAATTATGGTTCCGCTCAAAATTACCTCAGAAGCACTTGGATTCACCTTGAAGTTGGATGAACAGAAGCAATCCATTCACATGGATAACGCTACCATGCAAACCGATTTAACCGTGGGTGAAGATACCTATTTTGCATATAGCAGCAAAGCGATCGGAATGACAGCACCTTTAAACTTGGGTGTGGCTCCAGCAATCATTGAAGGATCAATCTATGTGCCTGTTGACCTCTACAAGGTATTATTGACTGATCCGAATTGTGTTAGTATAAAAGATCGTGTTATCAACATATCAACCGGCCCGATGAAACCGAAAAAAACAGCTTCCATCGGACTACCCAACCCTTTGGTAAACTACAGCACGTTGGATGAAGCGCGAAAAGCAGTAGGATTTACGTTTGCGGTACCTGCAACCCTGCCGGATGGTTATCAAATGAAAAACATTATCGTGATAAGCAACGAGCTGGTGGAAATTTCCTACTTGGAAGGTGACAATCAAATTACATACCGCACTGCCAAGGGAAATGCTGATATCAGCGGTGATTATAATGTTTATGATAAAGATAAAACGATTACTGTTGGAAATACGAAAATTACTGTAAAAGGTAAAGGTGACAGTATCAATCTTGCTACATGGACAAAGGACGGAACAAGCTTCTCTCTAGCCTTTGACGTACCTGTCAATGAGAAAACACTATCAACAATCATTGAAAGAATCAAATAATAAGTATACCTAATGAGAAGGGAGCTTAGGGTGTTTCTCTTTGCTCCTTTCTTAGATTCCATAGATTTAATTCTTACAGGCGAAAGGAGTGTAAGCAAGGTGCCCGATGTTTCATTGTGTACGGATGAGACAGTCGCACACGCATTGAAATTCTACGGCAATACGATAGTAAGATTGTCTTATTCGTATTTACATAATCTTTCTGATGCAGAGGATGTTCTGCAGGATACTCTGCTCAGTTTGATGAGGAATAAGCCTGCTTTTTCCAGTCCTGAACATGAAAAAGCTTGGCTGATGCGCGTCGCTATCAACCTATGTAAAAATAAACTAAAATCTTCATGGTTTAAAACCATTGCAATTCCCGAAAATCTTCAAATAGAAAGTATTACGGATAAAGAATCAGAGGTGTTGGAAGCAGTTCATACCCTGCCGGTAAAGTACCGCGAAGTCGTCCACCTCTATTATTACGAGGGTTATTCCACATTTGAAATATCTTCTCTTATCCAAAAGAAAGAGTCTACGGTACGTTCCCTTCTGTATAGGGCAAGAGATATGCTCAAAAAAACCCTGAAAGGAGCATATGATTTTGAAGAATAAATATCGTTCCGCAATGGAAAAAATCGAAGTTACTCCTCAAATGAAGGAAAGAATTCTAAGTAATTTGGCAAGGAAAAGAGAAGCAAGTACCGAGATAAAAAAACAACAGTACCTCAAATGGATCAGGCCAGCGAGCACTATTGCTGCCTGTTGTGCTGTTGTACTTGGTGCTATGGCCATTTATCCAACATTGATAAATAACAACGGGGGCAATAAACAGATTCAAACATCTCCACATGCAGACAATGAGAAAGGAATGAGCGCCCAAACGGGAACGAATCGGGTTTTAGTTACTAGCCCGATTGAGAATATGAAAGGGATTGACGAGGTTAAAAAAGCTGTTCCCTTTGAACTGATTGTACCGGGAAAACTCCCAACCGGGTATAAAATGGATAACTTTTCCGTTATTTCAGGAAAACTAGCAAAAATTATTTATTCTGACGGAAATAAAAAAATCACATTTAGAGTAGCAAAGGGAGCAGAGGATATTAGTGGTGATTATACATCCTATGAAGAAACCGATGTTGTAAAAATTGGCGATATTGAGGTAACACTCAAGGGAAGTAACTCACTTATCAACCTCGCCACTTGGATAAAGGATGGTTGTTCCTATTCCTTGTCTTTTTCAAAAGGAATAGAAAAAAATGCTGTGATTTTGATTATAGACAGTATGGAAAAAGCATGACTGATACAGGGGTCTATGCGAAAAGACATCGTACTGCTAGGACGTTTGCATATGCAATAAGCCGATTTTTTCCTACGCTAAGGAATTTTGAACAGCAATAAAGCCGGTTTTCATTACGCTAAGGTGTAACCGGCTTTATTGCTATCCCTGGTTCAACGGGCACAATGATTCTTAATGTGGTAACTCCTTTCGGATCAAAGGGATACTCTCCAAGGAAGTTGACATGTTCCCATCCCAGTGGAGACATATGCTTTCAGGGGTCCCGGTAGCAAAACGTGAAAAACATACGTTAAGCAACATTTGACATAACAAATCTTTATTTTCTGCCAACCACCCCCAAGATCTTTTCTCAAATTCTACTTGGTAATTTGTCCTTTTTCTTTCATTCAAGATATTATTTAACCATTTCTAACGTGAGCCAAAACACCGCAAATCAGTTCCTTTAAATTACTTCGTTTTTCATTCGGTGTTTAGTAAGAAATTCTTAAGTATGCAAAGTCCTTTCTCCAATTCATCAGAATCCTTGGCAGATGTCAACGAAATACGAATAAACTGATCAGATTCATCTTTTTTGACCAAAAAACGATGGGAATGATAAACATGAATACCATGTGCCAAAGCGTTCTGTTCAAACTGTTTCAGTTGATACTTTTGGCGCAACGGAAGCCAACGAAAGAAACTCAAAGGGTTTTCGTTAGAATTATCTTTTTGAAAATATTGTTGATAGAGAAGATTACGTTCTTTAGCAATTTCTTTCTTTTGAGTAATAATCTTCTCTGCACAGCCAGTATTGATCAACTCAGTTATAACTTCTGCATTTAATGCGGAGGTTTTTATATTGATATTGAAAATTCCGTGAGTGATTTTTTCAGCAAACTGATTTGCGTAGGCTAAAAATCCAACTCGTATGCCTGAGCTTAGTGATTTAGAGATACTTAAACTATAAACAAAGCGTTCCGGTACAAAATGTGAAATAGGTAAGTAACCTTGCGGAGCAAGGAAAGAAAATATGTCATCTTCCATTAGTATAAGGTTGTGTTTCTTTATGACCTTTGCTATATCCCTTCTTCGATTCATATCCATAGTGACAGCAGTCGGATTATTACAGGAAGGAATTAAATAGATTCCCTGCAAATGATTTGTTCTGCATACGGTATCTAACCGTTCTGGTACCATCCCAAAGATATCTCCTTCTACTGGAACTAAATGAATATGAAGCATATTAGCCAATTCTATAAAATTAGGGTAGGTATACGTATCTACCGCAATTTTATCCCCGGGATTGAACAGGGACATTAAAATCAGCGTAAGGGAATTTTGTCCCCCTGAAGTTATCGCAATATTTTCAACAGATACATCCATGTTAAAGCGCTCCATCCACTTTTTGGCTGCCATTCTATGATAAGGCATGCCTAACGGGTGCCTGTAATCCAATAATTTTTCCAAATAATTTTTAGTGACGATGCTTTTAATTGTTTCTGCTACTAATGCATTTGAGCAATCAAGTGGTTCTATAATCCCCATCTCTATTACATTCTTTTTCTCTTCGCTATCTGCTTTAAAAATAGCATTTCCCACATTAGGAGCGACAAAGGTTCCACTTCCGGTAACAGCGTAAATTAATCCTTTAACTTCACATATTTTAAAAGCTCTGGTTACCGTACTAAGATTAATATCAAGATAATCTGCTAGTTCTCTTTGAGGGGGAAGTTTGGTATTAGGTGAGAGATAGCCATTGAGAATATCATATTCTAATAAGCTTGCAATGGATCGATATATTGGAGAAACAAGCTGTTTCTTATCTGGTTTCCATGTCATTGGGTAATTTTCAAATGAATTTACAGGCATATTACACCTCCTGATAATTGTCTTGCATACAATTCTACCATTGAAAGCATACAATTGCGATGATAAAGTAATTTGTAAGTTTTAGATAAAAACAAGGAGGTTATTAGAATGAAATATTACGTGGTAGACGCGTTTGCTGAAAAATTGTTTGAAGGAAATCCTGCGGGTGTCTGTATCATGGAGGAATGGCTGCCAGATAACACTATGCAGAAAATCGCTACTGAAAACAACCTTTCTGAAACAGCATTTGCTGTCAAAGAGGGAGATATAGACAATTATCATTTAAGATGGTTTACACCAGGAGGGGAAATTGATCTTTGTGGACATGCTACTCTAGCAACTGCGTATGTAATCACTAACTATTATGAAAAAGAACTAGAAAAAATCAGATTTCAAACAATGAGCGGAGAACTGGTTGTTTTGAAAAATTGCAATCTTTATGAATTGGATTTTCCGAGTATTAAAGTTGAGGAATATATGCTGACAGAACAGATGGTGGAAGCACTTGGTGTAAAGCCTATTGAAACATATATAGGGAGAGATTTGGTGTTTGTACTCGAAAATGAAGAAGCTGTGCTTAATTTATCCCCTGATTTTGCTAAATTAGCACAATTTCCAGAAGGACTTGCAGTTTTTGTGACTGCAAAAGGAAAAGCAGTTGATTTTGTATCCAGAGCTTTTTGGCCAAAGTTACAGGTAAACGAAGACCCAGTTTGTGGCTCAGCACATTGTAGTTTAACTCCTTTTTGGGCAAAACGACTAGGAAAAAACGAAATGATTGCTAGACAGCTTTCCAAACGTGGTGGAACACTATACTGTAAATTTATTGGGGAAAGAGTAAAAATTAGTGGTTCCGCAGTTTTATATTCTATCGCTGACCTTCAGATAAATCGTTAAGGATTGAGAAA
This sequence comes from Brevibacillus sp. SKDU10, assembly GCF_001645205.1. Taxonomy (NCBI): domain Bacteria; kingdom Bacillati; phylum Bacillota; class Bacilli; order Caryophanales; family Paenibacillaceae; genus Brevibacillus; species Brevibacillus sp. SKDU10. The sequence continues at coordinate 5,713 of NZ_LSSO01000176.1, forward strand.
ATATTATGGAAATAGAACGAAAAATTAAAGAATTCTCCTTACCACCCGCCCCATGGAATGTAGGAATAGCTGGATTCCTTTATCTTAAACATAGGTATCCCGACTTTGTGTTCCATCCAGCTCGTTTACTTGAATTAGGAACAAAAGCACTTCAACGATACATAGCATTAAACGAGTTACGTACACAAATGTACGAATATCAGGTGCTTAGGGGATGGGAGTGGCATGGTGTGATTGACAGCAACCCCAAATTAGGAAAACCTCTTGCGATTGGAGAAATGAAAGGCCCCAAAGGTAATATTTTACTTATTACGGAACGACTACAACAAAGTCAAAATTATATGGAGCATATATCATCCAGGCTTAGGAATTGGAATACTGTTTTTGTTGAAAATAACAATGCGTTACCTATTATGGATTTTGATAGGCTGCCAGCAGTTGTTCTCCTGTCTGTTTCAACCATTTCTTTTGCACAAGAGGTTGCTAGTAGACTTCATATAGATGGGTTAAAGTTACCTGTTTGGTTTATTATTGATGAATTACTATTTACGAAAGAGCTACCTCAAGCAATCTTAGGGTTAAAGGAAGAGACATTACATCCGATTGGTCTAAATTGGCTAGTAAAACGCGAGACATAGACCTTTCATTTATTACCTCATTCTAAACTATGAAGAAGGGGAGGAATGAGGTTTTTTACTATAATAAACAACTGGAGGATTTACTTTGGAATCATTGAATTGGTTGGATCAATTGGAACCCTCGAACGAGGCAGAATGGTTAGTGCTAGCCAGAAAGAAATTAGGTTTAACACAAGGAGAGCTGTCGATTAAAACAAAATATAGTGCCATCACTATTTCTAAAATTGAAAATGGCAAAACAAATATGACTCCTTACTTTTAAGCAACAAATGTCAGTTCTATTAAAAGAAAAAGAAGTAATGTAGCGATAATGAAGAGAAAGCTACCATTAAAAGCTGTAATTGGAGTCAAATTAGAAAGTCATAGGACAAAATTCATTGAAACATATGGAAGATATAGTGAAATAGTAATAGAAGAAGCTTCCTATGAAGGTTTTATAGAGGCTTTTCGTAACTATGATAAAGATAGTGATCTATTTTTTGTAGCAGAGGACATTTTTTCCCCTTTTTTTGACTGCAGAAAAGAAGATGTTAGAGACTGCTTTCGAAAAACGATAATAGAAATTAATAAGAAATTCCCACATTCGCTTATCCATATACATATTCACAACGATTTTATAAGATCATATCCAGAATTGTCCGAGCTGGGGACTGTATTTGAAAGCCATTTTAGAAATAAAAACAATCTGCATGATCAGCAAATTATAGATCGATTGCATCGCGTATTTCATATACCACTGGAAGAATTTCAGAATAAACAATCTAAAAAGAAAATAAAGCATAAAAATATTGATTCTTTTCAACAAACCAATATTGGCAATTATGAGAATCGCTTAAAAGAAGAGAACCTCTAATATATCAGGTCATGATTCCTAAGGATGAGTGGATTGCAATACAAATGTAGATATGAAACAGTTGGGAATGGCTGTTAAAAACATTGCAAATAGATGTATGAAGTAACAAATAAATAACATTTTTTAGGGGTAAATTATTAGATTTTCATAAAGTGCAGTTTTGAAAGAAAAAATTTTTAGAAACTGTTAAAGATTCTACTACCAATGCCGATAGTAATAATAGTCAAGCCGATTTTAACTACAATCTAGGGGAAGAGTAGCTTGACTGGCTGCGAACAGGTAAAAAGAACGAACTCTTTCATCGGTAATAA
>NZ_LSSO01000177.1:0-59439 GCF_001645205.1 Brevibacillus sp. SKDU10
TCAATATGTATGGCATTACGGAAACGACTGTACATGTTACATATAAGGAAATTCATCAAGCTGATATGGATTACCCGACCAGCAATATAGGAAAGCCTATTCCCACATTGTCCTGCTATATTCTTGACGAGCAGTGCCGTCCCGTTCCCATTGGGGTTGTTGGGGAACTGTACGTGTCAGGTGAAGGAGTGGCTAGAGGTTATTTAAATCGGCCTGAATTGACAGCAGAACGATTTATTGAAAATCCGTTCCTTCCAGGAAAGAGGATGTATAAGACGGGTGATTTAGCGAAGTGGCTCCCAAATGGCGACATGGAGTACGGAGGACGGAAGGATCAACAGGTTAAAATCAGAGGTCATCGGATCGAGCTGGGAGAGATTGAATCGAAGCTTCTGGAAATGGAAAAGATTCACGACGCGGCAGTTATTTCTCGGCCAGATCGCTACGGTCAATCCACGCTTTACGCTTATGTTGTGTTGAAGGACAGCTTTACAATTAAACAAACAAGAGAGGCATTGATACAGGTTTTGCCAAGCTTTATGCTACCGGCTTATTTCGTATCACTGGAATGCATTCCGCTAACCTCGAATGGTAAAGTGAATCGCCAAGCGCTTCCTGAACCGGATGGAGAAAATCATAGCGGTGTTGAGTATACAGCTCCGCGTAACCCGATTGAAGAAGCCTTGTCATCTGTTTGGCAAGAAATATTAGGCGTGAATCGGATCGGAATTGAGGATAATTTCTTTCAATTAGGAGGAGATTCCATTAAAGCTCTCCAGGTATGCTCCCATATGAGGAAGCTTGGCTATGAGCTGTCGGTTAAAAGCTTACTTCAGCATCCTTCTATTGCCGAAGTCTCTTCGTTTGTGCGGAAATTCCGTCAAATGGTTGATCAGGGTCCAGTTGAGGGCGAAGTGAATTTTACACCTATTCAAATGGAGCTATTCCACAAGCAGGAGGGTGATGGATTACACCATTACAATCAATCTGTTCTGTTGTATCGCCGAAACGGCTTTAATCCTTCATTCGTATGCCGTGCTTTCGAGCGTTTGACGGAGCACCACGATGCATTGCGTATACAAGTAACCCAGTCAAATGAAGGGAGCTGGGTTCAGTATAACAGGGGCCTTGAAGGGCAGAAGGTGCATGTGCACGTGGTGGATATGACACAGGAAACCGACATCGCTGCGCGCATTGCTGAAGAGGAGCTACATATTCAGCGCAGCATGAAACTCACGACCTGTCCGACACTTGTAAAACTTGGAATATTTTGCACAGCTATGGGGGATCATCTGCTGATTGCTATTCACCACCTAGTGGTAGATGGCGTGTCATGGCGGATTCTGCTGGAGGATTTCTCAGACCTTTATCGTCAACTGGAAGCGAACGAAGAAATGAAGCTTCCAGCGAAGACGACGTCTTATCGAGAGTATGCCAGTCAGCTCCAAAGCTTTGCAGGCAGCAAGAAGCTGATCAAGGAGCTTGCTTATTGGAAAGAAATCGAGTCGGTCTCAATTGCTCCCCTGCCAAAAGATGGTGAAGCTCTTCATCGCAAGCAAGCAGATGAGTGTTTGCATTCATTGACCTTATCTGAAGAAGAGACAGAGCTACTGCTGAAAGAAACTCATCGGGCGTATCATACGGAAATCAATCATATTTTGTTAACTGCTCTTGGCCTAGCTGTACAGAAATGGACGGGACAAGAACAAGTATTGATTAACCTTGAAGGCCATGGCAGAGAAGAGATATTGCCGGGAGTGGATATCAGCAGAACGGTTGGCTGGTTCACATCAATCTATCCGGTCCTGCTCGATTTACGTACTCCTGACCAGACTCATCTGAGATCCAACTTGCTCGGCTACCAGATCAAGCGTATCAAAGATGGACTGCGGCGGATACCTAATAAAGGCATAGGCTACGGGATTGCCAAATATATGATGCCAAAAGAGCATAAAAAAGCCATTGCTTTTCAAGCTCAACCCGATATTCGGTTCAATTATTTAGGGCAGTTTGACAATGACATACAACGAGATGTCTTTCAACGATCTACTTACCAGTCTCAGCACATGGTAAGTGGAGAAGCTCTTCGTGCGGTTGCTTTGGATATCAATGCGATGGTTTTGGGCGGCTCATTGACCTTGACTGTAGGCTATCACCGCGAGGAATACAAAGAAGCGACAGTTGTTCAATTTCTTGAGAGCATTTTGCAGTATATCCGCGACATCATCTTGCATTGCGCCGGTCGCACGGAAGCAGAAAAAACCGCCAGCGACTTTAGTAGCCATACCTTGACCACAGACGAGTGGGATGTTCTCTCAGAGAGATTGAAGGCGGAGGGAAGCATTGCGGATATCGAGGATATCTATCCATTGTCATACATGCAGGAGGGTATGCTGTTCCACTATTTGAAGGAGGAAGGGACAACGGCTTATTTTGAGCAGGCTACATTTGAGCTAGCCGGTGATCTTCATATTCCTGCTTTTGAGCAAAGCGTGAATGAATTATTGAATCGATATGATGTGCTCAGAACGGTGTTTATCTACGAGGAACTGACCCAACCACAGCAGGTAGTATGGAAGCAACGAAGATTGACTGTACATGCTAAAGACCTGTCAGACATGGAAGAAAATCAGCAGGCAGCCTATATAGAAGCGTTTAAAGAAAATGATCGCAAGCGCGGATTTGATATTCAACGCGACCTGCTCCTTCGCATCTCTATCTTCAAAACCAAAGAGAATCGCTACACATTGATCTGGAGCTTCCACCATTTAATTATGGACGGCTGGTGTCTCGGCATTATTTTTACCGATGTTTTCCACAGTTATCAGGCACTGCAGAAAGGGAAGACGATTCGCTTGGACAAAGCTTTGTCCTACAGGAAGTACATTGAGTGGCTTTATGAAAATGACAGAGAAGAAGCATTGTCTTATTGGCGCAACTATTTGGACAATTATACTCAACAGACAACGATTCCGAGAACAGAAGAACGCGGAGATCATGGAGCCTATCATCATGAGGAATTAAGCCTAACTTTGGATGAGACATTGACAGAACGTCTGCATCAGCTAGCTCAAGCCAATCAAGTGACTGTAAATACTGTGTTCCAAGCGATTTGGGCCGTATTACTTCGTCAGTATAATCGTACGGATGATGTTGTGTTTGGCACTGTCGTCTCAGGGCGCTCTGCTGAAATTCCTGGAATTGAGCAAATGGTAGGCTTATTTATTAACACAATTCCTGTACGGGTACGATTTGGACAGATGTCATTTCGGGAGCTACTTCAGCAAATACAGCAACGTGCGCTAGAGACTGAGCCTTTCACCTACTGCCCTTTATATGAGGTTCAAGCACAGTCGGAGTTACGACAACATTTATTCGATCATCTGCTTGTATTTGAAAATTATCCGATTGAGCAAGGAATGAAAGCACTGAGCGGGTCGGAAAAGCAAGGGCTGCAGATCGAGGGGATCGAGTTTTCCGAGCACAATAACTATGACTTTACAGTTACGGTTATTCCGGGCAAAGAGATAAAAATCATCTATAGCTATAACGCCCATGTTCTTGAAAGAAAGCGGGTTGAGAGTATAGCAGGGCATTTGAACCAAGCGCTGACAGGAGTAACGATGAATCCTGATTGCCTGCTGGAAGAGGTCGAGATTGTAACTGAACAAGAAAAAATGTATCTGCTCGTGGAATGTAACGATACAAAGGCTGATTATCCGCATGAGAAAACGATTCATCAGATTTTTGAAGAACAAGCTAGAAGGCATCCAGATAAGATTGCAGTGGCTATTGGCGATTCGTCTCTGACATATCGCGAATTAAATGAAAAGGCCAATCAATTGGCAAGAGTCCTAAGAGCTAAGGGTGTAGAGGCAGATCAGTTGATTGGAATCCTTTGTGAACGGTCAATCGAGATGATCGTAGGGATTTTGGGAGTGTTAAAAGCTGGGGGTGCTTATGTTCCGATTGATCCCGACTATCCGCAGGAGCGTATCCGTTTCATTTTGTCCGATAGTGCTTGTCGCATTTTGCTGACCCAAAGCTACTTAGTAGCTAAGACAGAGTTTTTTGGAGCACAAATTTTACTTGATTGTCTCGATTATGAACAGGCAGAACCTATTGATCTGGCGCCAATTAATACTCCAAACGATTTAGCTTACGTCATCTATACTTCTGGAACTACAGGGACGCCTAAAGGAGTGCTGATCGAGCATCGCAATGTAGTAAGGCTGTTATATAACGACAAATCACCTTTTGATTTCGACTCAAACGATATATGGACATTATTTCATTCGTATTGCTTCGATTTTTCGGTCTGGGAAATGTACGGTGCTTTACTCTACGGTGGCAAGCTCGTCATCGTTCCAAAGGAAGTGACCCAAGACCCGCAACTGTTCGTCCGTTTATTAGAAGAGCAATGCGTTACAATTCTTAATCAGACACCAACTGCGTTCTATCAAGTGATGCATGAGGAAATGCAGACAGAAGATTCGGCGCTAAGCTTGCGTATGGTTATTTTTGGGGGAGAGGCTTTGGCGCCGGCCAAGCTGAAGTCTTTTAAAGAAAAATACAGGCATATCAAGCTAATCAACATGTACGGTATTACGGAAACCACGGTTCATGTTACGTACAAAGACATCTCGGACGAGGAAATAAAACAAAATAGCAGCGATATCGGGAAGGCTATTCCAACTTTGACGACCTATGTGCTGGACCCTCGTAATAAGCTAGTGCCTGTAGGTGTTCCAGGGGAACTGCATGTAGGAGGAGACGGTCTGGCACGAGGATATCTCAATCGAGTAGAATTGACCTCCGAGAAATTTATTCAAAATCCGTACGCTCCAAAACAAAGGCTGTATAAAAGCGGAGACCTTGTCCGTCGATTGCCGAACGGAAACCTTGAGTATTTGGGACGGATAGACCATCAGGTTAAGATCAGGGGGCATCGGATTGAGTTAGGTGAGATTGAACGAAAGCTATTAGAGCATCCCGCTATCAAAGAAGCCGCCGTTTTAGCCAGAGAGGGAGATGGTGGACATAAATGGCTGTGCGCCTATTTTACCGCAGATTCCACATTAGCCGTTTCAGAGGTGAAAGTCTATCTGGCGAAGCAATTGCCGAGCTTTATGGTGCCAGCTTATTTTATGCTTTTGGAAAATATGCCGCTGACCTCTAACGGAAAAGTAGATCGCAAAGCATTACCGCAGCAGACTGACATTTTACGTGACAAGCCAAACTATGAGGCGCCACGCAATGAACTGGAACGGCAGCTTGCAGAGATTTGGCAAGATATGCTTGGTGTTGAGCAGATTGGTATCCACGACAACTTTTTCGATTTAGGCGGGGATTCTATTAGGGCTATTGGACTTGTTAATAAAATGAATCGTCACTGCCGCATTCATGTACAAATCAGACAGATGTATTTGTATCCTACTATCAGCATGCTTGTGGAGAACATTCAAAACCAGACAGCAGACGATCACTACGAAGAACTGTATAGAGCTGCCATTGATGCAATTGAGGCGGGGAAGGCTCGTTTGCAGGAAGATGTTCGATTCGTAGAGCACTTGACTAATGTGGAAGATTTACACCCGATGAGCGAGATATCGAAAGGTATGATTTATCACGGTTTACAAACACCAGAAGCTGCCCTTTACCACGATCAGATTGTCTATCGTTTTAAGGACGACTCCTACGAGCACGATGTAATGGTGAAGACTGTGGAGCTATTGGTTGAGAAGCACAGTATGCTCAGATCAAGCTTCCATATTCATAACTTTCCAGAGCCCGTTCAGCTGATCCATCAACAGGTTGCGATGGAAGTGAATTTCTTCGAGCTCACCGATAAAACTGGGGAGGAAAGAGAGCGATTCATTGCCGATCATCTCGCTAAGGATCGTCAACACCCATTTGCAACAGATGTCCATAAACCGCTTTGGAGACTGCATGTTTATACACTGGATGAACAATGCGTTTTGTTGGCTTGGATATTTCATCATGCAATTATGGACGGCTGGAGTGTAGCATCGCTCATGACGGAAATAACTACTGTATACCACAGTCTAAAAGAACGCAAGCCATTGGAAATAGAACCGCTGAAAAGCAGCTATAAAGATTTTGTAATCGAGCAGCTTACTATAAAAAATAATCCTGCTAGTAAGCGTTTTTGGCAGGAGGAGTTAGCTTATTATAAGCGGTGGGAGCTTCCTGGCATAAAAGGTTCAGGTGAGGAGACCGAAAACGCAACACACAATGTGATCACCCAACCACTGGATTCAAGCCTTGTTACCCATTTAAAACGGACAGCCCAACAGCTTGACACGACACTTAAAACCGTATGTTTTACAGCCTTTCTCTCCATGCTTCGTACGTATGCCTTCGAGGAGGAGGTTGTGGCTGGCCTAGTCGAAAATGCTCGGCCGGTGTGTGAGGACGGAGAAAAAATCCTGGGGTGTTTTCTTACTACAGTTCCTTTCCGTATCAAGTTTGAGCAAAACATCACATGGGCGGAGTTGATCCGTAACGTTCATCGTAAGCATGTCGAGCTGAAAGAGTACGGAAGACTTTCATTGCTGGATATTTGTAGGGCGACTGGAGAGAATGCATACGGGAAAAATCCATTCTTCGATGTCATGTTTAACTATGTTGATTTTCATGTATTTAACAATATTGCTGAAAATGCGATAGAAGTTAACAACGTTTTATTCGAAATGGAAAACAGTTATGAGAGAACGAACATGCTGCTTGATTTCTCTGTATCGACCACCTTGGGGCATAATCTGATCAAGATTGGCTCTGTTCTGCCGCAGGGGATTGTCCGGCAGATGATGCAAACGTTCCTTCGCATTTTGGAATTGATGGTCGCCGATGTGAACGGTAGCGTGGATAAAATGGACATCATTTTGCCTGAGGAAAAGGCGACTTTATTGTCCACATTCAATCAAGCCCCGGTGTGCTTGCGAACAGAGGAACCTATCCATAGACTGCTGGAACAAGCGGCAGAACAAACACCTGACGGAATTGCCTTGCAGTATCAGGATCGCCAGATGACATTCCAGGATGTGAATCAACGTGCCAATCAGCTGGCTCATCACCTATGCAAAAGAGGAGTCACAGCTAATCAACTCGTTGGGATCTTAACCGAGCGATCCTTTGATATGATAGTTGGAATTTTAGCAGTCTTAAAAGCAGGGGGCGCTTATGTTCCGATTGATCCTGATTTTCCTGTGGATCGGATCGAATACATCCTCAGAGATAGTCAGGCGAATGTTTTACTTGCACATTCAGGACTAGTGACTGAAGTGTCATTTACTGGACAAGTTGTATTTATTGATCAGGAGGAGAGTTATGAGGCTAGCAAGGATAACCTGGAAATAATCCCTGAGATGACCGATCTTGCCTATGTTATATATACGTCCGGCTCTACAGGTCTTCCTAAAGGTGTGACGATTGAACATGCCAATTTAATTCACATCTTACAGGCCCATGAATATTTGTATCCATTAGAAGCCAACGATGCGTTCCTATTAAAAACGAACTATACGTTTGATGTGTCGATCATAGAAATTTTCGGCTGGATCGTAGGGCGTGGTCGTTTGGTCATTTTGGAGCCGGGAGCGGAGAAGGAACCGCTTCTCATTATGCAGGCAATCGAGCGACATCACGTTACGCATATCAATTTTGTTCCATCCATGCTGAACTGGTTTGTCTATAGCGGGGGACAAATTAATGCCATTCGACAGCTAAAATATATATTTGCCGCTGGAGAGGCTCTAGCTTCCGAGCTTGCCAACAAGATTCGCGAGGCACTGCCAGATGTTCGATTGGAAAATCTCTATGGACCAACGGAAGCTAGCGTATATGCGACTAGTTATTCTGTTCAAGACTACATGGATAAATTTGTACCTATTGGAAAGCCGTTACCTGATGTGCAGATATTCATTTTAAGCAGGATGAATCAGCTTCAGCCCATGGGTGTTGTTGGCGAGCTGTGCATTGCTGGATCGGGTGTTGCGAGAGGGTATTTGAACCGACCAGATTTAACGGCAGAAAAATTTGTGAGAAACAGAATGACTGGAAAAGGAACTTTGTACAAAACAGGCGATATGGCGCGTTGGCTACCGGACGGAAATATCGAGTATTTGGGTCGCCTTGACCATCAGGTAAAGATTCGCGGTTATCGAATTGAACTAGGCGAGATTGAAGCTGGGCTTCTGCAAGCGGCCGCCGCACGAGAGGCAGCAGTGATCGCGCGTGAAAATGCGTATGGGCAACAGGAGCTCTGCGCTTATGTGGTTACCGAAGAGGAGCTGTCTGTATCGAAGGTGCGAAAAGGGCTGTCTGCATTTATGCCAAGCTATATGATTCCTTCGCATATTGTACAGCTTGATCGCATGCCAGTAACATCAAGTGGAAAACTGGATCGCAACGCATTGCCAGAGCCAAAAAGCTATCAAACTGCAAGAGGTGAGTATGTTGCACCTAGCAGCGAAACGGAGGAGCTACTGGTGAGGATTTGGCAGGATGTCTTGGAGGTACCGCAAATCGGCATCCATGATCATTTCTTCGAGCTGGGCGGAGATTCGATCAAAGCGTTACAAATATCATCAAGATTGTATCAGCAAGGATTCAGTATTACTGTTAAAGACTTGTTCCAGTATCCAACAATCGGTGAGTTGTCTCCTTATGTTGGCAGCATCAGGCCGTCTATTGATCAAGGATTGGTAGAGGGCGACGTGGGACTGACGCCGATTCAGCGGACATTTTTAGAACAACAAGAAAAGCATGTTCTCCCTAGTCAATCTGTCGTACTGTACCGCAGGAACGGATTTGAAGAAAAAGCTGTGCATGAAGTGTTTGAGCGAATTCTAGCCCATCATGATGCTCTTCGTATGGTGTATAGCCAACAAGCGGGAGACTGGAAACAGCATAATCGGGGAGCAGAAGGGCAAATGTTTAGCTTGGAGATTGTAGATGTTAGTCACGAAGCAGACATTGCGGCTAAAGTCGAAGAAAGCGTGATGAACATTCAGCAAGCTATGGATGTAGAGAAAGGGCCATTGGTCAAGCTCACATTGTACCGGTCTTCTAGTGGCGATTACTTGCGGATAGCGATCCATCCTCTGGTTATTGATATTGATTCATGGAAAATTGTACTGGAGGACTTTGCAACGGGGTACAGCCAGTGGGAAGCTGGAGAGGCTATCGGCTTTCCATTGAAAACGACGTCATACCTTGACTATGCAACGCGGCTTTCTGAATATGCAAACAAACCACGGTTGCTAATGGAACAGAAATTTTGGCGTGGCATCGAAGACATTCAAATCGCGGAGCTGCCAAAGGACATAGAGGCGCCAAATCATAAGACTCGAGACAAGCTTACGATGAGTGTCAGGTTAACGGAGCAGGAAACGAATCAACTGCTTCATGAGGCACATGAGGCGTACAGTACGGATACGAAGGACCTGTTACTAACAGCATTAGGATTATCCGTACAGCAATGGACGGGGGAAAAGCAAACGCTGGTGAATCTGGCAGGAAACGGACGCGAGGAGGAGATATTGGGAGAAATCGACCTATCGCGTACCGTGGGAGCTTTTACTTCCGTGTATCCGGTGGTGTTGGATATGGCTGTGCCGAACGAATTGGCAAATGAGGATGAGCTTAGTCTTCAAATTAAATCGATCAAGGACAGTCTCAGACGAATTCCTGACAAAGGCATTAGCTATGGAGCTTTACGATATTTGACACCAGAGGACAAAAAGGAGATAGCACCTTGCTTGAACCCTGAAATCACACTTCACTTTTTAGGTCAACTTGACTTGGAATCAGCCAGTGAGGTATTTGAGATTAGCTCTGTGAATACGAAAGGGTACATGGAGTCTGCGCTCGTCATTTCAGTGTTCGTTGTAAAAGGAGCTATGACGTTAGAGGTTGGCTACAATAGGCAACTGTTTAACAAAGGTACAATAGAGCAGTTTATGGCAAGCTTCCAGCAACAATTGCGTTTCATTGTTGCCCATTGCGTCTCACGGGAAAAGGAGCAAACCTTAACGGATTTTAGCGACGAAGATTTAACACTGGATGAATTAAAGGATATTTCTGGATTTTTATCAACTTTATAGAACCTATAATAGAGGGGAGTGTTCCTCCATAATGAATACAGCAGACATTCAAGATATTTTCCCGTTGTCTCCTATGCAGGAAGGGATTTTGTTTCACTCCATCATGAACAACCATTCTAACGCTTATTTTGAACAATTCGATTTTACGGTAGAAGGCCATGTTGCTGTGGAATGCTTGCAAGAGAGTATGAATAAAGTAATCGCTCACTACGATATTCTTAGAACGGTTTTTATTTATCAGAATGTTTCTAAGCCCCGTCAGGTTGTGTTGAAGAAACGAGATTCTCACATTCATTACCAGGATATTTCCCATTTGCCAGGGTCAGATATAGAGCCTTTTATCGAGCAATTCAAGGCCGATGATCGGGAAAAAGGATTCAATATCTCCAAGGATATTTTGCTTAGAATGTCAATTTTTCGGGTGGCTGAGCAAAGCTACAGATTTGTCTGGAGCTATCATCACATCATTATGGACGGCTGGTGCCGAGGTATCATCATTACTGCTTTATTCGACTGCTACCGGGCTTTGCTACACAATCAACCAATCCTACTGGAGAAAACACAGCCTTATAGTACGTATATCAAGTGGTTGGGCAAACGTGACAAAAAAGAAGCACTAGCATATTGGAAAACGTATTTGCATGGATATGAACAGCAAGCATCACTTCCATTTTCCGGGGGACAAGCCGTTCAAGAGGGCTACCTGCCCGAGGAAGTCCGATTATTGCTGGATCGAGAGGTTACCAAAGGGCTTGTTCAATTGGCGAAGAAAAATCATGTCACCTTGAACACTGTGTTTCAGGCCCTTTGGGGTCTTTTGCTCCAACGCTATAATGATACAGACGATGTTGTGTTCGGCTCGGTTGTTTCAGGCAGACCTGCTGAAATCAAAGGAATCGAAAGCATGGTCGGGTTGTTTATCAACACAATACCAGTTCGGATTCAATCAGATCAGCTTTCCTTCTCTACATGGATACAACAGCTTCAAAAGAATAGCGTTGCAGCCGAGGCTTACAGTTATTCTCCGCTATATGAAATTCAGGCAGAATCCATTCTTAAGCAAGAGCTGATTCATCATATTATGGTTTTTGAAAATTTTCCTCTCCAGCAAGGGCTTGAGCAAGCAAAACATGTAGGCTTTTCGATCGAACAAGTTTCTACCATCGAAAGAACCAACTATGATCTGACGATTATCGTCGAGCCGTCAGAGGAAATTCTGATTAAGTTTTGCTATAACGCCAACCGATACGACAAGGAAAATATTCAAAGAGTAGCGGGACATCTGATGCAAGCCGCCCAAGCTGTGCTTAAGCAGCCGGATATAAAGGTAGAAGAGATTGAGTTGCTGACGAAATCCGAAGAACACCAATTATTATTAGAGTTTAATGAGACGATGGCGGACTATCCGAGGAATGCAACTATTCATCAGCTTTTTGAAGAACAGGCGAAGAAAACTCCCGATCATATTGCGGTTGTGGCGCAAGAGGGGCAGTTGACATATCAGGAGCTTAACGAACGAGCCAATCGATTAGCTAGAGTGCTTCGTGCCAAAGGAGTGCAAGCCGACAGCATCGTTGGATTGATGATCGAACGTTCTTTGGACATGATCATTGGCATTTTTGGCATCTTAAAGGCTGGTGGAGCTTATCTGCCTATTGATCCTGGTTATCCGCAGGAACGCATTGAGTATTTGCTGGAAGATAGCGGCACCTCTATCTTATTGCTTTCGCAGTCTTTAAAGGAGCATGTCGAATTTTCAGGCGTTACTATGAGCTTGGATGAGCTAAAGCTGGACGAGGGTGATGGCAGTAATCTGGAGCCGGTATCTCTTTCTGAACATTTAGCTTACATCATCTATACATCTGGTTCTACAGGCAAGCCAAAGGGGGTCATGGTGGAGCATCACAGTGTTGTGAACCGACTTCTTTGGATGCAAAAACGTTATCCCTTGGAGGATCGCGATGTCATTTTGCAGAAAACGCCGATTTCTTTTGATGTTTCGGTATGGGAGCTATTTTGGTGGTCTTGGACAGGGGCGAAAGTTTGCCTGCTGCCACCAGGAGGAGAAAAGGATCCTAGAACCATTGTCCAAGCAATCGAGAGGCACCAAGTAACAACGATGCATTTTGTTCCATCGATGCTGCATGTGTTTCTCGAATCGGTAGCTCTACGCCAAGAAGCTCACCGCTTGCGCTACCTACGCCGTGTATTTACAAGCGGTGAGGCTTTACACGCCAAGCATGGAGAGCGTTTCCGAACGCTATTGTATCAAGCGAATGGCACGACGCTTCATAATTTGTACGGTCCGACTGAGGCAACTGTGGATGTAAGCTTCTACGATTGTCCAATGGATGGGCCGATTACGCAGATTCCTATCGGCAAACCAATTGATAACACTCGATTGTATATAGTGAATCGGCAGGGCAGGATGCAGGGGATAGGTATGCCTGGAGAACTGTTCATAACTGGGGTCGGTGTTGCCAGAGGATACTGCCATCGTCCAGACCTAACGGAGGAGAAGTTTGTCACCAATCCCTTTAATCCAAGCGAGCGTATGTACCGGACGGGGGACTTGGCGAGATGGCTTCCAGATGGAAACATAGAGTACATGGGGCGGATTGATCATCAGGTGAAAATCCGGGGAAATCGGATCGAGCTAGGAGAGATTGAGTCTAGACTGCTTCAGCTTCCCTCCGTAAAAGAAACGGTCGTGATGGCGCGACCGGATCGAGAAGGGAATAATTATCTATCCGCATATTATGTAGCAGAAGAGAAGCTGTCGATATCAGATGTGCGAAAGCAACTGTCCCAAGCACTGCCCAGTTATATGATCCCTTCATATTTCATACAGGTAGAAAGCATGCCATTGACGTCAAACGGGAAGGTTGACCGCAAGGCATTGCCAGAGCCAGAAGGAAACGCAGAGAAAGGACGGGAATATCTTGCACCCCGCAATCAGCTAGAAGAACAGCTTACCCTCATATGGCAGGCTGTTCTAGGCATAGAGAGCATTGGCGTACGAGACAACTTTTTTGAGCTAGGAGGTCACTCGCTGAAAGCTACTGCGCTTGTCGCCCGCATCCACCAACAGCTTCAGGTTGAGGTGCCGCTGCGAGAGGTTTTTCAGTACCCGACAATCGAAGGCTTGGCCCGCGTCATGTCCAGACTGGATACAAACGTATATGCCTCCATCGAACCTGTGGGAGAGCAGGATATGTATCCTGTTTCTTCCGCGCAAAAGCGGTTGTACATCCTTCAACAACTGGAAGGAGCCGAGCAAGGGTATAACATGCCAGCAGCTCTGCTGATCGAAGGACCGCTGAATCGAGAACGCTTTGAATGGACAGTCACGCAGCTTGTCAGTCGCCATGAAGCATTACGGACTTCCTTTGAGCTTGTGAATGGTACACCCGTGCAGCGAATTCAACAGCATGCAAAGGCAAAGATAAGCTTTTGGGAGGTGGAGGAGGATGAGATAGAGGCGCATATACGTGAGTTTGTCCGCCCATTCGATTTATCTTGTGCTACACTTCTGCGAGTGGCCTTGCTGCGGATTAAGGCTGATCGACATATTCTCCTGTTTGATATGCACCATATCATTTCCGATGGGGTCTCAATGAACATACTAGTGGAGGAATTTGCGAAGCTTTATGAGGGAGAGCAGCTACCATCGTTGCGCATCCAGTACAAGGATTACGCAGTATGGCAACAGACTTGGCTGCAAAGTGAACAATACAAAGCTCAGGAGCGTTTCTGGCTGGAACAGCTATCTAAAGAGTTGCCCGTGCTAGAGCTGCCAACGGATTACCCGCGTCCTGCGGTGAAGAGCTTCAGCGGAGATCAGGTTGCCTTTACATTGGATGCAGAGACGACTCAGGGCCTGCATCGGGTTGCTAGAGAGCATGGATCAACGCTGTACATGGTTCTACTAGCCGCATACAGCGCCCTGTTAAGCAGGTATAGCGGACAAAATGAGATTATTGTTGGCACACCGGTAGCTGGCCGACCTCACGCCGATTTGGAACGAGTAATGGGGATATTCGTAAATACTGTAGCCTTGCGTTGTTTCCCAGATGGGAAGAAAACGTTCAAGGCGTACTTGCAAGAGGTGAAACAAACCGCGTTACAAGCATATGAGCATGCGGACTTCCCATTTGAAGAGCTGGTGGAAAAACTAGATGTACCACGGGATCTGAGTCGCAATCCTGTATTTGACGCTATGTTTGTATTGCAAAATATGGATCGAAAACCGTTGCAAGCAAAGGATTTATGGGTTGTTCCGCATTCGTTTTCCCAAACTGCGGCTAAATTCGATCTTACCTTGCAGGCGGCGGAAGTCAAAGACGTAATCGAGTGTAGCCTAGAATACAGTACAGCCCTGTTTAGGAAGGAAACGATGCAACGCTGGACACGGCATTTTATGCGAATGCTCAAGGCGATTGCCAAGAACCCGGAAGTGGAAATAAGCAGGCTGGAAATGCTGAGCGAGACAGAGAAAAGAGAGCTGTTGGTGCAGTTCAACGATACCGCAGCAGAGTACCCAAGAGATACAACCATTTTTCAGTTATTTGAGGAGCAGGCTGAAAAAACACCAGATCATATTGCTGTTGTGTTTGATGATCAAAGGCTTACGTATCGGGAACTAAACGAACGGGCCAATCAATTAGCAAGAACTCTTCGTGCGCAAGGCGTACAGTCTGAAAGCGTCGTTGGGCTGATGGTCGAGCGTTCTTTAGAGATGATTGTCGGGATTCTTGGCATTCTGAAAGCGGGCGGTGCATATCTGCCAATAGACCCAGCATATCCGCAGGAACGGATCCGCTATATGCTGTCCAACAGCGGTGCAGAATTAGTGGTTACCCGTAAGCAGTTTGAAAGTAGCATCAATGTGCCTGGTTTGTATTTTGAAGATTCAATCATTGGGCGGCAAAGCACTGAGAATGTGGATGTTCAGCTTGCTTCTCATCATTTGGCCTATATCATTTACACATCGGGTACGACTGGACAACCTAAGGGAGTCATGATCGAGCATCAAAGTATCCTCAATACAATCCAGTGGAAGGTAACGGCGTATCATTACCAGGATGCTCGAGTTTTGATGCTGAATCCGTTTGTGTTCGATTCCTTTGTCACACATTTTTTTGCTCCTATAGTCTCGGGAGCTACAGTGTATTTTTTAAACGAGCAAGAAGCAAAAGACCCAACCTGGATCAAGCGAGTCATTCGGGAGCAAAGCATTACGCATTTGCAAAGTCCTCCAAGCTTTTATTCAGCCTTGCTCGAGGGTATGTCGGCAAAAGATTTGCAATCGGTGCGCAATATCGTGGTCGCTGGAGAAAAGGTCAGTAAAGGATTGGTGGAAACAATCCGCTCGCTTCATTCTGATATTGAAATTGTTAACGAGTATGGCCCTACGGAAAATAGTGTTATTACAAGCGCACTTCCTATAAAGGGCACGCCTGAGTTGATTACGATTGGCAGACCCATAGCTAATACCCGCGTGTATATTCTGGGGAAACATCAGGAGCTACAGCCAACAGGAAGTGCGGGAGAAATCTATATTTCGGGCCGGGGCTTGGCACGAGGATACTTACATGATGAAGAACTGACGGCACAAAAATTTGTTGTAAATCCCTTTCATCCAATGGAGAGAATGTATAAAACCGGCGATCAAGCTAGATGGCTTCCTACTGGAGAGATTGAGTATTTGGGCCGGATCGACTATCAGGTTAAAATACGCGGCTTTCGCATTGAACTGTGGGAAATTGAAGACAGGCTCTTAGCTTATCAAGGAATCAAGGAGGCTGTCGTTGTCGATCGGGAGGATAGTCATGGAACTAGGTTGTTGTGTGCTTATTATGTGACGACGGGGCAAGCGCCAGAAGTAGCCAATTTGCGAAAACATGTGTCAGAGGGTTTGCCAGAGTACATGGTTCCTTCGTATTTTATAAGGCTGGAGAGCATGCCGTTAACATCAAACGGGAAAGTGAATCGCAAGGCGTTGCCAGAGCCGAAGGGAAGCTTGGAGACGGGGCGGGAATATGTTGCACCGCGTAACCAGCTAGAAGAGCAACTTACCCACATTTGGCAAGATGTTCTTGGCATTGAGCGTATTGGTATGCATGATAACTTCTTTGAGCTGGGAGGACATTCGTTGAAAGCGACCGCGCTTGTCGCCCGTATGCACAAGCAGCTTCAAAGCGAGGTGCCGCTTAGGGAGGTATTTCAAAACCCGACGATCGAAGGCATAGCCAAGCTGATTTCGGGAATGAAAAAGAACACCTATGCATCTATCCAGCATGTGGGGAAGAGGGATTATTATCCGGTATCTTCCGCACAAAAGCGGCTGTACATCCTTCAGCAGCTGGAAGGAGCTGAACAAGGCTACAACATGCCGGTTGCTTTACTAGTCGAGGGATTACTGGATCAAGAACGCTTTAAAAGGACGATAACACAGCTTGTCAGCCGTCATGAAGCACTTCGTACCTCCTTTGAGCTTGTGAATGGAGAGCTGGTACAACGGATTCATCAGCATGCGGAGGCAGAGATAAAGCTTTTAGAAGTGGAAGAGAGTGAGGCTAAGACATATATAAGGGCGTTTATTCGCTCATTCAATCTGTCCCGAGCCCCGCTACTACGCGCCGCACTGTTACGGATTGCACCAGATCGGAACATTCTCGTATTCGATATGCACCATATCATTTCTGACGGTGTATCGATGAACGTATTGATAGAAGAATTCGTGAAGCTTTATGAGGGAGAGGAGCTTCCGCCACTTCGCATACAATATAAGGATTATGCGGTATGGCAGCAGGATTGGCTACAGAGTACGCAATATAGGGCACAGGAGCGTTACTGGCTGGAGAAATTGTCGGGGGAGCTACCAGTGCTGGAGCTACCAACGGATTACCCTCGCCCTGCAACTCAGAGCTTCCATGGAGATCAGGTCACCTTTACATTGGATGCAAAGATAACCCAGGGGCTTTATCAACTGGCTAGGGATCAAGAATCGACGCTGTACATGGTGCTACTGGCTGCTTACAGTGCCTTTTTAAACAAATACAGTGGGCAAAACGAAATCGTGATTGGTTCCCCGGTAGCGGGTCGGCCGCATGCCGATTTGGAACGAGTAATAGGAATGTTCGTCAATACTGTGGCTTTGCGTTGTTTCCCAGATGGGGAGAAAACGTTCAAAATGTATCTGCAAGAGGTGAAACAAACGGCGCTGAAGGCGTATGAGAATGCGGATTACCCATTTGAGGAAATAGTGGAAAAACTAAATGTTGCACGTGATCTCAGTCGCAATCCGGTGTTTGATACCCTATTCGTACTGCACAATGCAAACCAAGCGGAATTAAATATCCAAGGGGTGCAGTTTAAACCATATCAGAACGATTATTCTATGGCTAAATTTGACCTTACTTTAAGCGGAGTAGAGGCTGGAGAAACCATTGAGTTCAGCATGGAATATGCCACAGCGTTGTATAAGCGGCAGACAATCGAACGAATGGCCAAGCATTTTCAGCAGTTTATCGGTGTGATTATAAAGAATCCAGAAGCTAAGCTCTCGTCTGTGGAAGTGATTACACCGAAGGAGAAAACACAGATTCTAGAGGTATGGGGAGCTACGGCAACTGACTATCCACGCGAGAAGACAATCCACGAGCTGTTTGAAGAACAGGTAGAGCGTACGCCAGAACGAGTGGCGGTTGTTGGAGAAGGAGGGCAGTTAACGTTCCGCGAGCTAAACGAGCAAGCCAATAAACTAGCGAGAACACTGCGTTCAGAGGGTGTACATGCAGACAAGCCTGTCGGCATCATGGTCGAGCGTTCTCTAGAGCTGATCGTCGGTATCTTCGGAATTTTGAAGGCTGGCGGCGCCTATGTACCGATTGATCCGGAGTACCCAAAGGAAAGGATTCGTTTCATGCTTCAGGATTCAGGAGCGAACCTGCTTTTGGGACAGGAGCATCTACGGGAGCGAGCGTCATTTACAGGGAAGTTTATTGATCTAAATGATGTCGGCTCCTATAGTGAAGACGGTTCTAATCTAGAGCTGATCAACGGGGCTAAAGACATGGCGTATGTCATCTATACTTCGGGAACGACAGGTCAACCCAAGGGAGTCATGATAGAACACAGCTCGGTGATCAACCGCTTGCTGTGGATGCAAAAGAAATATCCAATCACTGAAAATGATACGATCCTGCAAAAAACGACAATTACGTTTGATGTGTCTGTGTGGGAGCTATTCTGGTGGGCGCTTGTCGGTGCCAGAGTATGCCTGCTTCCTGTTGGTGGGGAAAAGAATCCGGCAGTCATATTAAATACATTGAAGGAACAAAGCATTACCACGTTGCATTTTGTTCCATCTATGCTGCAAGCTTTTCTGGAATATATCCAGAAACGAACGTATGAGGAAGAAAAGGACAAGCTTGCTTCGTTGCGGCGTGTGTTTACGAGTGGTGAAGCGTTACTTGCTTCGCAGGCTGCACAATTCCATCGCTTCATTGCCCCAGTGAGCAAAGCCCAGATCATTAACCTGTATGGGCCGACAGAAGCGACTGTAGATGTGACGTATTTTGATTGTCAGGAAGGAGAAGCTTACACGAATATCCCAATCGGAAAACCGATTGACAATACACAGCTCTATATTGTTAATTCACAGAACCAGCAGCAGCCGATAGGTGTGGCCGGGGAACTATGCATCGCCGGTGTGGGGCTGGCAAGAGGTTATTTGAATCGCCCTGAGCTGACAGCCGAGAAGTTTGTGCATAACCCCTTCCTGCCTGGCGAACGGATGTACCGGACGGGCGACTTGGCGAGATGGATGTCCGATGGCAACATTGAATATCTGGGGCGTATTGACCATCAGGTGAAAATCCGCGGTTACCGTATCGAGCTTGGAGAAGTAGAAGCACAGCTACTGAAAACGGGATACATACGGGAAGCGGTAGCTGTTGCACGGGAGGATGGAAGCGGACAGAAGGCGCTATGTGCATATTTCGTAGCAGATCGAAAGCTTACCGTGAGTGAGCTAAGGGAAGCCTTATCCCAAGAACTGCCGGGCTACATGATTCCATCGTACTTTGTACAAGTAGAGCGGATGCCGTTAGCCATGAATGGAAAGCTCGACCGCAAAGCGCTGCCTGCTCCAAGTGATAATCTGCAAACTGGAACGGCATACGTGGCACCTCGCACAGAAGTGGAGAGGGCTTTAGTCTCGATTTGGCAGTCGGTATTAGGAGTTAAAGCGATCGGGCTGCTAGATAATTACTTTGATCTAGGAGGCGACTCGATTAAAGCCCTCCAGATTTCTTCAAGGCTGTATCAAGAGGGCTACAAGCTGGAATTAAAGGATTTGTTTAAATATCCTACCGTTGCAAAGCTCAGTCCGTATGTCCAATTCGTCAATAGAATGGCTGATCAGAGGGAAGTGAAGGGAGAAGCAAGACCTACACCAATACAGAGCTGGTTCTTTGAGCAAAAATTTGCAGACCCTCATCATTTTAATCAAGCGGTCATGCTGTATCGGAAGGAAGGATTCGATGAAATTTCGCTTCGTAGGGTGATACAGAAAATTACCGAGCATCACGATGCTCTGCGTATGGTATTTTATCAGAGTGATAGCGGCGGATATACGGCTTGGAATCGGGGGATTGATGAAGGTGAGCTGTTCTCCTTTGAGGTTGTTAATCTTCGAGAAGAGACGGAGTATGCTCAACTGATTGAAGCCAAAGCAAATGAGATCCAGAGCAGCATCAATATGAAGGAAGGACCCTTGATGAAGCTAGGGTTATTCCAATGTGCAGAAGGGGATCATCTGCTGATTGTCATTCATCATTTAGTTGTCGATGGGGTATCATGGCGAATCTTATTTGAGGATATTGCCACAGGCTATGAACAAGCTAGGAACGGAGCGGACATTCGTTTTCCAAAAAAAACAGATTCCTTCCGTTTGTGGGCCGAGCAGCTCGCTTCCTATGCCGCTAACCAAGCAAACGAGAACGATTGGGCTTATTGGCAGTCCGTTGCCCAGATTGAAAACAAGCCGCTCCCAAGGGATTATAAGCACGATGATGTGCGGATTCGAGATAATGAGACGGTTACGGTGCAGTGGAATCGGGAGGAAACCAAACAACTTGTAAAACAAGCGCATTGGGCATATAACACAGAAATGAACGATCTCTTACTCGCTGCCCTAGGAAGGGCACTCCATGCCTGGGCGGGTCTGGATCAGGTCATTGTGAACCTAGAAGGGCATGGAAGGGAATCCATCATCAAAAATATGGATATTACACGCACTGTGGGCTGGTTTACGAGCCAGTTCCCTGTCGTGTTGGAAATGAAGACAGAGCAGGATTTTCCTTACCTGATTAAACGGGTAAAAGAAGGCTTACGCCATATCCCGCAAAAAGGAATTGGATACGGCATCATCCGATATTTGTCTGATCATCAGGGGAATTCATACAACATAGAGCCGCAGATCAGTTTTAATTATTTAGGGCAGTTTGATCAGGATTTGCAAAATAATGCAATGCAGATATCGCCCTATTCTGTTGGAGACACCATTAGCAAAAATACGGGAAGACCCTATGTACTTGATCTAAACGGCATGATCGCGGGGGAAGAACTGTCTCTGACGATCAGCTACAGCAGTAAGGAATATCGAAGAGAAACGATCGAGCGACTGGCTGGCTTATTACGAGAAAGCCTTCGGGAAGTGATTGCACACTGTGTGACGAAAGAGCAAAAGGAACTGACGCCAAGCGATGTTTTGTTGAAGGGATTGACAGTTGAGGAGCTAGAGCAGCTAATAGAACAAACCCAGCATGTAGGAGAGCTTGAGAATGCATACACGTTAACGCCGATGCAGAAAGGGATGCTGTTCCACAGTCTGGTGAATCCTCATTTGGGAGCCTACTTTGAGCAAACAACGTTCACCCTGCAGGGAGCCTTTGATGTGATCGCATTTGAAAAGAGCTTGAACGTCTTAGTGCAACGAAATGAAGTATTGCGTACGAATTTTTACAGAGGATGGAAAGAGCACCCCGTACAAGTGGTATTTCGGGAAAAGCCTGCCGGATTTTTGTATGAAGACCTTCGCGAGCTAACTGAGGAGCAGTGTGAGGTGTATATTGCAACGCTTTTGAAAAGGGATAAGGACAAGGGATTTGATTTGGCTCATGATACGCTTATGAGGGTCACCATTCTGCGGACGAAAGACGAGACGTATCGATTTGTCTGGAGCTTTCACCATATCTTGATGGATGGCTGGTGCTTGTCTCTCATTGCCAAGGAAGTGTTCGAAATTTACTTTGCCTATCAGGAACAAAGCCAACCCCAACTTGCACCGGTAAGACCCTATGGCTCATTTATCGAGTGGCTGGAGAAGCAAGATGGCGAAGCGGCTTCAAGGTATTGGCACGACTATCTGGAAGGCTATGAACATCAGACGGTTCTTGGTAAAACAAAACGTCAGGAAAAGCCAGCAGAGTTTGTTGTAAAGAGACATATTATCTCTCTTAGTGAACAGCTAACCCAGCGGATGAATCAAATCGCGAAACAGCAGAACGTGACGGTAAATATCTTGATGCAAACCGCTTGGGGGATTTTGCTGCAGAAATACAACGACAATCAGGATGTGGTATTCGGAAGCGTCGTCTCAGGCAGACCAACGGAGGTTCCTGGGATTGAGAGCATCATTGGTTTGTTTATTAATACTATTCCAGTGCGGGTTCGCTGTGAGGCCGAGGCCACCGCTGCGGAAGTGATGGAAATGCTTCAGGAGCAGGCTCTGGCATCCCGCGCATATGATACGTACCCGTTGTATGAGATTCAAGCACAAACCGAGCAAAAGCAGAGCTTGATTACTCACATTATGGTATTTGAAAACTACCCTGTACAGCAGCAGATGGAGCAATTGGGTAGTAGCAGTTCGACAGGCTTTGAAATCGTAAATGTGGAGACAGTCGAGCAAACGAACTATGATTTTAACTTGATTGTCGTACCTGGTGCAGAGATCGGGATTCGCTTGGAATACAATGCATCCGTGTATGATCAAGCGAGTGTGGAACGAATTGGCGTACATCTGGTTCATATCATGGAACAAATCATCCAAAACCCGCTGATAACCATGAAAGAACTTGATCTGCTTACTGAGGAAGAGAAAACGCAGATTTTAGAGGTGTG
This sequence comes from Brevibacillus sp. SKDU10, assembly GCF_001645205.1. NCBI lineage: Bacteria > Bacillati > Bacillota > Bacilli > Caryophanales > Paenibacillaceae > Brevibacillus > Brevibacillus sp. SKDU10. Next base: position 22,320 of record NZ_LSSO01000177.1, read on the forward strand.
GGGGAATACGGCAGCGAGCTATCCGAGAGAGAAGACAATTCATCAGTTGTTCGAGGAGCAGGTGGAGAGGACGCCCCATCAGGTGGCAGTTGTATTTGAAAACAAACAACTGACATACAGGGAATTAAACGAGAAAGCAAACCGCTTGGCCCGAGTATTGCGAGCTCAAGGAGTAGGGCCGGATCAGGCGGTCGGAATCCTAGTAGAACGTTCCCTAGAAATGATCGTTGGAATCCTAGCCATTTTAAAAGCTGGGGGTGCTTATGTACCGATCAATCCAGAGTATCCAGAGGAACGAATACGCTTCATGCTGGAGGACTCGGGTGTCAAGCTGTTATTGCTGCAAAGGCATTTACAGGAACGAATCACGTTTACTGGTGAGCTTGTTATCCTTGACGAATCTCATACTCCTGATGGGGATGGTTCGAATCTGGAGCCAATCGTTCAGGCGAACAATCTAATCTATATTATCTATACCTCAGGCACGACGGGTCAGCCTAAGGGGGTTATGATCGAACATCAAAGCGTAGTTAATACCATTTGCTGGTTTAGCGATAGGTACTTTGAGCAAATGAATCATAAAATGCTCTTTATGGCAGAATACACCTTCGATCCGAGTGTGGATCAAATTTTTGCCACGCTGCTTAACGGAGCTACCTTACACTGCATTCGAAAAGACATGCTATGGAATAAAAAATACTTAGTTGACTATATTACGGCAAATGAAATTACCATTTTGAATATCTCTCCAGCATTTATGCAGGAGCTACTGGCTGATGAAGAGAAAATTGCTTGCTTACACACTCTGATTTCTGGGGGAGAGCAGCTCGATGATGCGTTAAAAGCTAAACTAATGAGCAAAGGATACAAGCTTCACAATCATTACGGCCCTACGGAAACGACCATTGAGGTTATCGCCGGAGAATGTGACAAGCAGACCCCGGTAGCTTTAGGAAAGCCGATCTCTAATACCGCAGTTTATATCCTGAACAAACATAGACAGCTTCAGCCTGTGGGTGTGGCCGGAGAGCTGTTTATTTCGGGCGAGGGTTTGGCTAGAGGATATTTAAACCGAGCGGAATTGACCGCAGAAAAATTTGTAGCTAACCCATTTATTCCAGGAACACGGATGTACAAAACAGGTGATTTTGCAAGATGGCTTCCCGATGGAACGATTGAATATCTAGGTCGTATCGATAATCAGGTGAAAATCAGAGGACACCGGATCGAAACGGGAGAAATTGTGTCACAGTTACTAAGAAATCCAGGAGTAAAGCAAGCGGCGGTGATAGTTCAGGAAATTCAGGAGGGACAAAAGGAGCTTTCCGCCTATGTGATCCTCGAAGACGTGCTGACTGTGGCAGATGTAAGAAGTACGTTAGCCAAACATTTGCCAGGTTATATGATGCCTTCCTATTTTGTTCGCTTGGATGAAATGCCGCTTACCTCCAATGGTAAAATCAATTACAAAAAGCTACAGGAGATGGCCCCCCTCTTAAACACAGGCGGGGAGCAGGTTACCCCGATGACAAGAATGGAAGCGGAGCTTGTCCGTATTTGGCAAGAGGTTCTGGGACTTGATCATATCGGGGTTCATGATAATTTCTATGAAATTGGCGGACATTCACTGCGAATGATTCAAGTGATTAGCAAAATTTACGCAGAATTATCAATCGAAATTCCATATGTCTTCGAAATCCAAACCATTAAAGATATGGCCAAACAAATGCTGGTATGGGAAACGAATACCAACTTTGAAAAAACCGTAACCTTACTGAATCAAACAGGACATATCAATCTCTTCTGTTTCCCTCCGATTATTGGATTAGGCTATATTTATAAGAGACTAGCGGAGCTATTACAGGACCAAGCCACGGTGTATGCCTTTAATTTTGTTCATGAGGAAAATCTGATTGAGCATTATATCAATCACATATTGGAGATTCAGCCAGAAGGTCCATTTGTTCTTGTGGGGTACTCTGCGGGAGGAAATGTTGCCTTTGAAGTGGCGAAAGCCTTGGAGAATTTACATCATGAAGTCTCGGATATCATTTTACTAGATTCGATGCGCAAAAATGAGATTGTAGTTCAAAAAGAGGATGAGATCGATCGAGAGGTTGAACAAATCGTAAATGAATTTGCTGTTAAACAGAAGTTAGACGTTACGTTGTTAAAGGATAAAGCTGCGAGCAGATATAAGTCCTATAAGCAGTATATGAACCTACTAACGAATACGGAATGTATACATGCAGAGATTCATTGCATGTGGGCTCAACAACCCGACACGATCGAATTATTGTTTGAACAGGCCTTGTGGAAGGGTGCTACAGCTAGCAGCCTTACAGAATATGAGGGATACGGATCACACATGGATATGATGGACGAACCGTATATTTCAAAAAATATCGTATATATTATTGAGATTTTGCAAAAAATCCGTTCCCGAAAACAGGAGAACCAATTTACGCTGTAGTGCTTTTTGTAGTCGATCAGAAGGTTTAAGGCGGACCCCGACAACTGTCGGGGTTCTTTTTTATAAAGGAAAAAATGTTCTGAGAAAAATCAAACCTTAGTTTGATGACTTAGAGTTGAATATGCTTTGTAGCGATATTTTGCAAAATTCGCTGTCATGCTCCACAAACAGGATGGTTGGTGCGTATTCAAGCAATAGCTCTTCAATTTGCATGCGGGAAATCACATCGATAAAATTAAGCGGTTCTATCTCAAATATGCAAATGAACTTTCTCAAAAGACTTTTGGCAATCAGCACTTTCTTCTTTTGACCGCCGCTAAAAGCGGAAATATCCTTTTCAAATTGAACTCTGGAAAAATCAAGTTTTCTTAAAATAGATTTAAACAGGCTCTTATCAATTCTGTTGTTTCTAGCGTAGTCCGTTAAATTTCCCTGTAAATGTGAGGTGTCCTGTGAAACATAGGATATTTTGAGCTGACTGCCTTTGCTAAAAATGCAAAAACTCACACTTTCACGCAGGTGAGAGAATTGATAGCATACGTTCCACAAGATCCGCATTTATTTGAAGGAACGATTGAAGAGAATCTTAGATTTGGGAGGCCTGATGCAGAAGAAGAGGAACTTATTGAAGCAGCCAAAGCTGCGTATGCTTACGAATTTATTCTGGGGTTGCCTGATGGATATTTAAAACCTTCACCTTACCTGCGTTTATTTGCAGGGGAAACCACTTCTGACAAAGCAATCCCTATTCATTAGTATAGTACGGTCAATAGCATTCTTGGACTTTTTCAGCATGAAATTACAGAAATACATATAAAAGTTCACAAAATTTACAAACACTTAAATGGAAGAATAATGCTAATATGTTATGGTGAGTCGCAAATGTTTATTTTTTCATAAAATATATTTTTGTGGAATATGTGATTTAGCTTTTACAGTGAGGTCAAAGGTTTTTTGCTGCAACAATATGTCACTCACATCGAAAAGGAGGCCAAGTATGATCGCATACAACCGCTTCAATTATCCTTGAGTAAAAGAGGTGATGGTAAAATATTTGATAGATTCATATACAAAAAATCTTTTCTCACATCATGCTGATTCCTCTGCATAAAGTACCGTCTTTCCTCAAGCGACTCCCTACATCTCTAGACATAACTCTCATAAATCTTAGATTAACGTCATCTATCCTAACATACAGTCAAACCTTGCAACATGCCGATAGCATCTACATAGTAAGCAATCATAGTATTTTATTATATAAACTATAATTTCTAACAAGAGGTGCAGCAATATGAATAAGGATTTGCTTCAATTATTTTCGTTGACTCATCCTCAACAAAGGATTTGGTACTCCGAATTACTTTATCCAAATACGGGTGTATCGTCGATTTCATTGACAATTAGAATGAAAGGTAATATAAGTCTAGGTGCCTTGCAACAAGCTCTAAATATGATTATTTTCCGGCACGACGCCTTTCGGATTAAATTGACAACTCAAAATGGCTATCCTCAGCAATATGTGGAGGAATATAGCGAAAAAACGTTCGAATGTTTCGATTTTTCGGGTGTTGATGGAGAAGCTCAGGCATTAAAGTGGCTGGACCAGCACAATCGTACACCATTTGAACTTCTACATTCAGAATTGTATCAATTTATCATTTGCAAGATTAGTGACCAAGAATATTGGTACAATGTCAAAATTCATCATATTGTCTGCGACGGAATCTCTGCAAGAATGTTCGTCAATCAAGCGAACGAATACTATTCTCAGATTGCAAATGATGAGCTTCCAGAAATAACAGAGAATCATACTTATTTCGACTTTATACAAACAGAGCAGGACTATGAAAAATCGGATCGCTATCAAAAGGATAAATCGTATTGGGTAGATAAATTTAGCACCTTACCCGAAGTGATAGGGTTTAAATCATATAATCCTCTTACCTTGAGTACTGCTGGAAAAAGAAAAAATATTATCTTAGAAGAGCGTTTGTATTATAACCTGTCTGAGTTTTGCAAACAAACAAACAGTAGTATGTTAACAATCTTTATGACTGCGTTGTACATCTACTTGCATAAAAAGACAACACAGAACGATGTTTCAATTGGTACATTCTATGCGAACAGAACAACCAAAAAGGAAAAAGAAATGCTAGGAATGTTCGTTAGTACAGTGCCAACACGGGTATTCGTTGATCCTGAGATGGATTTGCTTTCATTATTGAAAGTCGTATCAAAAGAGCAGGTTTCGATCCTACGCCATCAAAGATTCCCGTACAATAAAATGATGGAAGATTTACGAGAAGCACATCAGCATAAGGACCTTCAACGTCTCTTTGGTGTTTCTGTACAGTACCGTGCTATGAATTATTCGCAGTATGAAAATGTTGAAATTGAAGTTGATGAGAATTTTTGTGGAGACGTCATTAATGATTTTGAAATGAATGTGATTGAATTAGATAATCAAAAAATTCTGTTTCAACTAAATTATCGAGCACAGTTGTTTACAGAAATGGAGATGGAACAACTAATTCAACAGTTCTTTACCATTATTGAAACAATCATTGATCATCCTACATCAAAAATAGCGGACATATCCCTGCTTCGAGAAGAAGAGAAAAATATGATTATATCTGAATTTAATAATACGCTAATGGAATATCCACGCGAAAAGCTGATTCATCAGCTATTTGAAGAACAAGCAGCACGTATACCAGATCAGATAGCTGTCATTTGCGAGGGGGAACAACTTTCTTACCGGGAACTGAATGAAAGAGCGAATCAGTTAGCGCGAAAGCTACGTTCTGAAGGAGTAGTAGCTGATCAATTAGTTGGAATCATGGCAGAACGTTCATTAGAGATGATGATTGGAATTTTTGGGATTTTAAAAGCTGGCGGTGCGTATATGCCGATTGACCCGGAATTTCCAGAGGAAAGAATCCGCTATATGCTAGAAGATTCAAAAGCAAAACTACTCTTGGCCCAGCACCATTTGTTGGAGCGAGTGACTTTTGCTGGGAAGATAGTAGATATAAATGACGCTCAAAACTATCACCAAAATGGTTCGAATTTGGAAGCGATAAATGGTCCGAATCACTTAGCCTATGTTATTTATACATCAGGATCTACAGGGAAGCCTAAAGGAGTTATGATTGAACATCATTCAGTTATAAATCGACTGATGTGGATGCATGCAAAATATCCTATTTCATCCGCTGACACCATTATGCAAAAAACAGCGATTACGTTTGACGTATCAGTATGGGAGCTATTCTGGTGGTCGATGGTGGGCTCCAAAATGTGCCTATTATCTGTAGGAGGAGAAAAGAACCCTGAGCAAATCTTAAAGACAATAGCCGAACATCGCATTACAACAATGCATTTTGTTCCTGCGATGCTGCACGTTTTTCTGGATTATGTTGAACAACAGCCAAGTGAGTTGGTAGAGGAAAAACTCCAGTCTTTACGGCAGGTTTTTGCAAGTGGTGAAGCATTGCCACCACAGCATGTTGATAGATTCCGTCGAGCAGTTTCCTCAGTGTGTGAAGCTAGATTAATCAATTTATACGGACCAACGGAAGCTACTGTAGATGTTACGTATTTTGATTGTGATACAGATGAGGAACTAGCTGCAATTCCGATTGGTAAACCTATATATAATACTCAACTATACATCGTCCAGGCTGATTCTTGGAACCTTCAACCAATTGGGATAGCAGGTGAGTTATGCATTGCTGGTGTTGGTCTAGCAAGAGGGTACTTGAATCGACCGGAGCTTACGGAAGAGAAATTTGTGAAAAATCCGTTTGTCGCGGGAGAACGAATGTATAGAACAGGGGACTTAGCAAGGTGGCTACCAGATGGAAATATTGAATATTTGGGCCGAATTGATGATCAAGTAAAAATCCGTGGGGTTAGGATCGAACTTGGTGAGATTGAGTCACAAATGCGTAAGCTTGATGGCCTAAGAGAAGTAGTCGTTGTAGCGAAGGAAGATCAAGCGAAGGAAAAATTCCTCTGCGCATATATGGTTACGGATAGAGAGGTAAGTACAGCAGAAATACGTGCCCATTTAACAACTCAGCTACCGATCGCGATGATTCCTTCTACGTTTATTTCACTTGAGGCGATGCCATTAACTGCAAATGGAAAAATTGATAAGCGATCGTTACCAGATCCAGACAATTCTTTGCTTGCTAACACAGAATATGTGGCTCCTCGAACACAATTGGAAGTACAACTTGCTACTGTCTGGCAACAAGTTTTAGGTATTGATCGAGTTGGAAGTAAGGACGATTTCTTCGCATTAGGTGGTCATTCCTTACGTGCTATGATGGTTATATCTCAATTGCACAAAGATTATCAAATGGATATTCCTTTACGTGTCCTATTTGAAAAACCAACGATCGAAGAAATAGCCCAATACTTGGAGAGTGAGCGCACGAAGCAGATCATTTCTATCCGACCTGCTACAAAGCAAGATTACTATCCGGTTTCAGCAGCACAACGAAGAATGTTTATTCTTAACCAGTTTGATGGGATAGATATCAGCTATAACATGCCTTCTATCATGCTACTGGAAGGAAAGCTTGATCTGGTAAAACTAGAAACCGCTTTTAAAGGTTTAATCAACCGTCATGAGAGCTTGCGTACATCCTTCGAGTTAGTAAATGGTTCTCCTATACAGAAAATCCATTCAGTAGTTGATTTTGCAGTCGATTATCAGGTCGCTGTTGAAGAAGAGCTGGAAGAAATCATTGATGAGTTTATCAAACCATTCCAGTTAAATATGGCACCATTGCTTCGCGTCAAGCTTGTTCAAACCCGATTGGATCGTTATTTGTTACTAGTAGATACGCATCACATTATTTCTGATGGAGTATCATCTGGGATCATCATCAGCGAATTGGTGGAATTGTATCAAGGGAATACGTTACCAGAGCTTGCGATTCAATATAAGGATTTTTCTGAATGGCAACATGAACAGTCTCAGACGGATCTGTATAAAAAACAGGAAGACCACTGGGTTCAAACATTTGCAGATGAAATTCCTGTGTTAAATCTGCCGACAGATTTTCCGAGACCAAATACACAAAGCTTTGACGGAGATGTAATCACAAGGGGAACTGGCAAAGAGCTTATGGAAGGCTTGTACAAGATAGCTGCAGACACAGGAACCACACTTTATATGGTCTTGTTAGCCGCATATAATGTACTTCTTTCCAAATATTCCGGTCAAGAAGATCTGATTGTGGGTACACCGGTTACAGGTCGATCGCATGTTGATTTACAGAGCACTGTTGGGATGTTTGTCAATACATTGGCCATGCGAAATAAACCAGCTAGATCAAAATCATTTAAAGAGTTTTTAATAGAAGTAAAACAAAATGCATTACAAGCTTATGAGAATCAAGATTATCCATTTGAAGAGCTAGTGGAGAAACTGGAGCTACAAAGCGATGTAAGCAGAAATCCAATGTTTGATACCATGTTTACTCTCCAAAACAGAGGGGGAGATTCTATTGAATTAGATGAGCTACGGTTTATTGCCTATGAAGGGAAAAATAAATGGAAACACTCTAAATTCGATCTGACCTTTATCGCTACAGAAGAAAGAGATCAAATCATGATTGGTGTGGAATACTGCACCAAATTATACCGTCAGGAAACAATAGAACGCTTGACGACAAATTTCCTTCAGATTATAAAAGCGATCGTAGATAATCCTGAAGTGAAGCTAGCTACTATCGAAATACTGACGAATGCAGAAAAAAATCAGCTTTTACAAGAGTTTAATAACACAGAAAGAAACTATCAGCAGGATACAACGATTCATCAGCTTTTTGAAGAACAGGTAAGAAAAACACCAGATCAGGTAGCACTTATCTGGAACAAGAAGGAGTTGACTTATCAAGAGCTAAATGAAAGAGCTAACCAATTAGCTCGTACGTTACGTAATAAAGGAATCGTTCCCAATCAACTAGTAGCTATTATGGTAGATCGTTCCATGGAAATGATTGTTGGCATCATGGGTATCTTGAAAGCTGGAGCAGCCTATGTCCCTATTGATCCAGCTTATCCTACTGAACGTATCGAATATGTCTTAGAAGATAGCGGTGCTGTTCTTTTACTGACCCAGTCGCATTTGTTCAATGGATTAGCAGTTAATATGGTGAGGCTAGATTTAGATGAGGAGCAAAATTATGTAGTTGATGGAACCAATCTCACAGTTGTGAACCAACCAACTGACTTAGCATATGTAATCTATACTTCAGGTACAACTGGTAAACCAAAAGGTGTCATGATTGAACATCATTCCATCGTGAACTGCCTGCAATGGAGAAGAGACGAGTATGCATTTAATCCAAAGGATAAAGCTCTGCAGATTTTCTCATTTGCTTTTGATGGATTTGTAGCTAGTCTGTTTGCTCCTATGCTTGGAGGGGCCACTTCAATCTTGCCAAGGGAAGAAGAGTCAAAAGATCCATTTGCACTACGAAAATTGATCGCCTCTGAATCAATCACTCATTACTATGGTGTTCCAAGTCTGTTTAATGCAATTGTGGATAGCGCTACAGCAGAGGATTTACACCAATTACGTTGTGTCACTCTTGGAGGAGAAAAATTATCCCCCCAAATTGTCCAAAAGATTAAACAAAAAAATCCTGCTATTGAGATTAACAATGAGTATGGACCTACGGAGAATAGTGTAGTTACGACTATCCAAAGAGCAATTGGAGTAGATCAAGAGATTACAATTGGTCGACCGCTAGCAAATGTAACTGTCTATATTGTTAATAATGAGCATCATTTACAGCCTATAGGAGTAGTAGGGGAGTTATGCATAGCAGGTCGTGGACTGGGTAGAGGTTATTTAAATCGACCAGAATTAACAGAAGAGAAGTTCGTTGCTAATCCATTTGTACCTGGGGAGCGCATGTATAAAACGGGTGATTTGGCCAAGTGGCGTCCAGATGGCACGATAGAATATGTTGGTCGGGTAGATGAACAAGTCAAAGTACGAGGTTTCCGAATTGAGATCGGAGAGATCGAATCTACCATTCTACAGTATCATGGTGTTAAGGAGGTAGTGGTTACTGCTCAAGAGGATCAGCATGCACAGCAATATTTATGTGCTTACTTTGTAGCTGAAAAGGAAGTTGTACTGGCTGATCTGAGAAAATATGTTTCCAAGGAACTCCCAGTCTACATGGTTCCAACTTACTTCGTACAGCTTTTAGAACTACCTACTACTGCTAACGGAAAAGTAGATAAGAGAGCATTGCCAAAGCCTCAGAACGACGGCGTTGCAGCAAAAGAATATATTGCCCCTAGAAACATGGTAGAGGAACAATTGGCTGCTATTTGGCAAGAAGTATTAGAAGTAGAGAAAATTGGCATCACCGATCATTTCTTTGAAATCGGGGGACATTCCTTAAAAGCGATGCTTCTCATATCAAAGGTGTATGAGTACATGCAGGAAGAGTTGCCGTTGCATCTTGTATTCCAGCATCCAACGATTGAAAAAATGGCAGAGTTTATTTTGCATAAGCAGTACGAGCAAAACGCGGGTCACCCGATTCTACTAAATAAAGAAACAAATCGACCTGTATTTAGCTTTACACCGATTGCAGCCCACAGTACCTTCTATCAAAAGCTTGCTGAAGAAGTCCACGACATTTCTTTGTATAGCTTTGACTTCATAGAAGAAGACAATCGCATTGAGCAGTATGTCAATGCAATTACTCAGATCGATTCTGAGGGGCCGTATACTTTGATGGGGTATTCCTCTGGCGGTAACTTAGCTTTTGAAGTAGCTAAAGTATTGGAAAACCAAGGAAGACAGGTGTCCAGCATTATTTTATTTGACTCCTATTGGAAGGATAAAGCAATTGAACAAACGGCTACTGAAGCAAGAAAAGAAATTGGAGCCTATTTTAAAAAAATAGCAGAAAATAACGAGCTGTTTAATATGACAAAAGAGGATCTAGAGCAGTTCATAACCAACGATTTTATCAAACAAAGTTTTTTTCAAAACATGTTCAGTTATCTGATGTTCCATAATCAATTGGTAAATAAAGGTAATACAAAGGCCGCTATTCATCTCATCCAAGCAGAATGCGAGCAAGGAAACGTAACAGCCTATGAGGCTGAAAAATGGAATGAGGAAGTGTGGGCACGGGCATCTGAACGATTTATAAACTATCGTGGCTATGGAGATCATCCGAGGATGCTTAGCGGAGAACAAGTTACTAAAAATGGCTCCATACTCAAAGAGATTCTCCAAGAGATTTTTGCTCTGAAGTAAATTATGTACAAGTAGGAAGTGTAGTTTCCGTGATTTCCCCTATAAAGATTCTTGTTTGTAGGGGAAATCACTATTTATCTTTTCGAGAGGAGCAGCAGATGTATTTTCAAAAACAAGAGCAAACACCCCTCAAAAAACCTGTATTCCAGTTGGGAATTAACACATTATTTTGAAAATACGAATTCAGATTTCAATCCTTTCTAGATTGGATTAACAATCAATGAATCAACAAGGAATGGAAAAAGTGATTGTAGGAATGGAACCAACAGGCCACTACTGGATTAATCTAGCTCACTTCCAGAGCAGCGCATTAACTTTGTCGTCGTAAACCCGATGCAAGTTAAGAAAAGCAAGGAGTTAGACAACAATTCACCTTAACTATGGATCGTTTTTTCTCCTTTGCTCCAAAATTAACCTTTAATTCAGCTTTATTCCAGAATTCAAATAGTTAGATGCCAAGACAGCTATGAAAACTTGAGAAAACATAAGAAAGCGAGAGAATTTGCTTTCTACATAGAGGGAGTATAGTGCAGATCAATAGACATCAAGTAAGCGGCAGGGAACCGTTCTGTTATGTCGAGCATTTATAGAGAAGATGTTGACAACAACTAAACCTACATAATAATATTGCTTTTTTGCGTAAAAATTTAATTTTACGGAGGCCCGATATTATGGAAATTTCAAAGGGAGTAGAAATGCTTCATCTAGATTTTCATGGGAGTATTATTCACCCAATTCTTTTGTGGGATCGAGAAATGGCTGTTTTAATAGACACTGGATTCCCAGGGCAAATTGAAGATTTACGCGTAGCCATGGAAAAGGTAGAAGTGTCGTTCGACAAACTAAAAGTTGTGATTTTGACGCATCAGGATGTGGATCATATAGGCAGTCTTCCTGAGATTTTGCAGGAGTGTGGTAATAATGTTAAAGTTTATGCACACGAACTGGATAAGCCGTATATTCAGGGGGAGATACCGCTTTTAAAAGACGGTCACCTTGAGAATCCCCCGAAAGGAAGGGTGGACGATACCTTGATTGACGGTCAGGAACTGCCGTTTTGCGGCAGGATTCGGGTCATCCATACTCCTGGGCATACTCCCGGTCATATCAGCCTTTATTTAACGCAAAGTAAGACTCTCATCGCCGGGGATTCGATGTACAGTGTAAACGGGAATCTCGGAGGAATTCATGTTCCGACCACACTGGATATGAATGCAGCTCGTCTCTCTTTAAAAAAGTATGTAGACCTCGACATTGCATCCGTGGTTTGTTACCACGGGGGATTAAGTAATGTAAATGTTAATGATCAGATATTAGGACTAAGCCAAGGATTATAAAGGTAAAGTTTCAGCAGATTATCTTTTGATGAAACGATGTTGTTACGCTAACGGATTCAATAGTTGAATAGTGGCAGACAATCAACTTTATTTTCAACGCAGGGCTAAAAGCTACTGCAAAGAAGGCAGCAGTGAGTTAGCTAATGTTTTACCTAACACCGTTGCTCTGCCATTGACCCATGTTGTCGATCGATAAAGTTGGCTTATACAAAAAGCCTTGCGCATTGAAGAAAGTTTATGCAGTATTGACGCAAGCATCCATGAGTTGTTACATGGTAATGCTGAGAAAGAAATGCCCCTACATCCATATGCCAATCTGTTATTTTTTTTACCTGTCATGAATGATGCATGGGCTTGTACTCTCATTGCAGTAATAGGTGACATTCAACGATTTAGTACCTATAAAGAATTTTAAAAAATACCTCGGTGTATCTGCCGAAAATAAGCAGTCTGGGACCTTCTGTAAAAGTCTCTCGCCAGACGTTCAGTGGTGTTCGTGATACACGTAGGGTCATGTTTCAGATGACTCTAAAACTTATTGCAAAAAAAGGTGGCCCTAATGTGTTTGCGGCTTATTACGAACGCTTGGTGGCACGGCAAATGCCAAAAATGAAAGCTATCGGGCATATGTCTGGAAAAGGTGCAAAGATTATCTACAGCGTTCTGAAACCGGGTGTCCCCTACGATCCCAAAATGCACACAGCAGCGTGTGGTATTCTATGGTATGAGAAGTATAAGGAAAAGCTGTTGATGTGGAGCCATTTGAAGCTGAAGCAAAAATGCTTGCCTAAATCTCAGATAATTCAGACGTAATTGAGGTCGATGAAGAGTAGTGATGTGCTATTCTTCATTTTTCCTTTCACTGTCTCAAAGCTTTAATTCCGCGAAATAGCACGTTTTTCATCGGAGATTAAAGCAAATTAATATAAATAACCTAACGTTTTTTTGGGTATTAAGCTCTACGCTACATGAAGGAAATAGAATAAGCCAACTGACAAGCTCCCTCTCAGTTCCCATCTTGTTACCCGATCAACAGCCGCTGTTTTGCTGTACTTCTCATATGTGAGTTTATGTTTGCCCCGCTAGATAGCTTTTACTACAATTTTGAGCTAATTAGCTATACAGAGTACTGTAGTGCCTCCAAGTCATCAATGCTAGACAATATGAATTGATGAAAAGGTACAGCTTGACACACCATTGATTTCAAGGATATTATGGATACAATAAATCCGTAATTGAGGTGCGTTCATGAGATTCACGAAAGCAACAAACTATGCTCTTCACACTATGCTTGCGCTCGTTGCCGATTCTCCGGTAAAGCCGGTAGGAGTTCAGCAGTTGGCGGAAGCCCAAGGCGTCTCACCAACCTATCTTTCCAAAATTTTAACAAGGCTCGTGAAAGCAGGAATGATCGAATCAGTTTCAGGAGCCAACGGAGGATACCGGTTATCTCGCAAAAAAGACGATATAACCTTTTTGGATATTATCCACGCTATTGAAGGCACCAGTTCTTTATTTGAATGTGACTTTCTCCACGGTGATGAATGCTTGATTCAAGCTGTTATGGTAGAAGCGGAACAGAAAATGGAGTCGCACCTCAAAAAAATGAAATTGGCAGACCTAGCTAAAAAGCAAACGCAGGTGTAAGCTGAGTCACTTTACAATGAAAGGAGGGGAACAGTTGGCTACTTAGAAAAGAGCTTTTTTAACTTAATTATAGACATTATGAGTCTGTAATATCTAGTTATATGAAGATGAACGTTTTGCCTACAATTTCACGATTACTTGCGTGGAATTTTTTCCACATGAATAAGATGCCGAACGTTTCTGTGACTTAAAAGCTTTTTCCGGCCAAAAAATAGCAAAAAGAAGGAGAACCAATGAAGGAGAATGAGAGGGGCTATGGGAGAAAATCTACCTGATCGGCAAGGAGGATATGCTTGTTCGGCAATGGATACATACCGATCATCTTACCGCGGATATTTCATGATATGAAACCCTTGACAGAAGTCTTAGGCAGCGAAAAATATATCGCTAAAATAAAGAAATCACAGGAGGCTAATAAATATGGAAAGTACATGGAATGAGCGTTTTCGTTCAGAGGAATATATCTATGGAGAAGAACCGAACGTGTTTATTTATCAACAAGCCTTTCGATTAAAAGAATGTCCAAGGGTTATAGCCTTTGCAGAGGGCGAAGGTAGGAATGCTGTTTTTCTAGCAAGCAGAGATCATGAAGTGACAGCCATTGATTATGCGGAGAGTGGTCTGCAAAAAACGAAAAAACTAGCTAAGAAGTATGCTGTTGATGTTCAGACCAAAAAGGTAGACTTGATGGTAGATAACGTACCAAACGAGGAATATGATGCCGCAATCATGGTATTTGGGCATTTTCATCGAGATGCGCAGGAAATGATCTTTCATAAAATGAAAAATGCTATCAAGCCTGGTGGAATAATTATGCTTGAGGTGTACTCCAAGGACCAATTACATTATGGAACAGGTGGACCCGCAGACGTAACTATGCTGTATGAGCCACGAGAAGTTCTGTCTTGGTGTGAAGGTCATGAGGTGATTCATTTCTTCTATGGGGAACAAGAGAGAGTGGAAGGAAAATTGCACACCGGTTTGGCCCATGTCATTCAGCTTGTAGCAAGAAAAAAGTAGATAGGGAACTGAAATGGCCCTATTGCCAACTACATGTAATGGTGCAAAAAGTCTATCTGAGCAGATGAATGAGGGATTCTCTACAAATGACTTGAAATCTTATATCAGCAGGAGTGAATCACTTTCACCGGCATAATTCGAAAAGTATAATCGATGTGCTTTAATCCATGGAGGGGGAAAAACGAGAGGGTCTCAACATTGTCCGAAGTAGACGTGCATATCCGTCCTATGGCGAGAAGACTGGATGCTGTAGGCATTCGTTTACCGGGAAAGCTAGCTGCTTATTCTTATCCCTGTTATTCAATGGTTATGATATACCGGTCTTTTTATAGATATAATTAGTCTTTAATATCTTTTAATTTAGTTTGGAAAGAGTTAGTGATATTTCCTACTCACGGACTTCTAACCAGACTTGGTATAAAACGGTTCAAATTTGGCGCATTGCTTTTAGGGAGGTGATGAGATATACGCCGGTTCATCATTGTCAGGAGAAATGAAGAGGAATTAGGAAGTAGCAAGGAGGCAAGGAATTGTAAAATCTTGATACCGAACCTGTGCTGACATGACTTTTTTCTGACTGCGCTGTCATTGTCGGATAGATATGAAGCACAAGTAATGGTAGAGATCGTACGGTGCAATGCTTGAAGACTTGAAGCATTGCGGCATTGAAACATTGCAGGCTATCCACTGTACCAATCGGTTGTGTAAGGTGTTATACATCTGTAAAAAAATTATGAAATGGAGGAAGCTGCAAATGACCATTTGTCATTCGATGGATCTTACCTTTAAAGAAGACGTAAAGAGCGAGGGCTTGACATTGGTTAATTTTTGGGCACCTTGGTGCGGACCCTGCGACTTTTTTGGTTCTGTGCTTGAAGCGTTTGATCGAGAATATAGCAACGAAGTGAGGCTCCTCAAAGTCAACGTAGATGAAGAAACCAATACTACGAGTCATTTTGGAATTATGAGCATACCTACTACTATCTTGTTTAAAAATGGTGAGCCAATCGACAAAATAGTTGGATCTGTTTCGGTCGAAAAATTAAAACAATTCATCGCCGATAAAAAAGATAGCACGACGTAAGAGCAAAAAATGTTCTGTGCTGGCACAAATTAACAATTATTGAACCAACATGGAGCTTCTAACGAAAGCCGCCGATGTATGACTAGGCGGCTTTCGTTGGGTTAAGTAGGTAAAATCTTCTTATCACGTTTGAGCAAAAAAAATTTTCAGCCATGGTAGAGACTCTTGTAATGAAGAATTTTTGGTTTGTGTGTATCCAACTTTAACCACATTTGAAATGTTTTATCAGATGAACAAGTAAGTATTGGAAGAACAAGCTACATGATAAGATGAAATACCGCATACTTTACTGGAAATTGTTTGTAATGGGATTCTTAGTAACAAATTTTCATTTGAAGAAGGTAAGGTTGGAATCATCCTTGTTACAAGCGGCATCCAGGCCTTATAGAATTATATGGAAATAAGCTTTAGTTTATATGGTACTCAGTAGAAATATTAAAAATTACTGTTGATAACAGTATTATTTAATGTTTCTATTTCAGAAAATCTATATTACATTTGATGGCGATGATCTAGACATCCCCAAACAAACAGCTTCAGAAGTTAACTCTAAAGTAGTTATGGTCAAGACATTGCCGGTAATTATTCAGCATGTAAAAGATGAAAAAAAGTGAAGTGATAATGGATCTTGGCGAAAAATTCATGGTAAAAAAAAGAACAAAGGTAGATTTACGAAGAGTTACAAAAATTTACGAAGGCATATATAAATAAGAAAAGCTTTCATAGGAATTTTGTATGGGCAGTAAGTGAATCAAAAGTAATTCTATCAGCACTAGTTACTAGTGAAAAACGGTGACGAGGAAGGGTTCGACTCTGTGTTTCATATTGTAATACAAAGTCCAAATGTGAAAACCATCATTAAAGAACAGATATTCAAGGAGAGATAACTGTAATCGACGTATCATGATGAAAGGTACAAGAACAAAGGTTACAGCGATCAGGACATATAATCTAAAACCTGAACAGCTTTTGACATAGACTGGGGTTTAAGCCCATTGCTAAGTTTGTATCTGTTGAATGAAAAGCCACGGGATATTTTGAAGTAGACAACGACGATGTTGTTAACTAAAAATTGAAAAAGATTGCGTTTTTCCAATTAAGAAGATACTGTCAATTTATATGGGAAACATCAGATTTCCTATAGTTTTTAATGGCTACCTGACTAGTTTTTGAGAGGAGCAAATAGATTTATCTTCGCTTTATAAACGGGAATATCCGCATGTATTTTAGCAATATTCCGAAAGTTAATCATCCCACATTCTGCTTACAGTAAAAATCTCAAAATCAGAGAGCTTTACTAATTCAAGAGTCATAGTGCAACTTATAACAAAAAAATCAAGGCTGTGTAACTCCAAAATAAAGGTCTGCTCGTTGAAAAGATGAAGGTTTTTTTCTTTGGAATACGAGAAAGGATGTTTCGTTTTTGAAAAGGCAAGCTATTAATCTCACTATTTTATGTACCCTATTATCTACTTTATTATCGAGCATACCTTCATGTATCACAAATCCAACGGCAGTATATGCTTCTCCACAAAGCCAACAGGAATTGGGTAAGTGGTTTAAAGAAGCCGCAGATGAATACAATGTTCCTATTAAATTACTTATCTCCATAGGCTGGATTGAATCGTTGCTAGATGATCACGACGGAAAGCCTAATAATATGAATGGATATGGATTTATGAATTTAGTGTCAAATCCAAAAAGAAAAACACTTGAAGAGGCTTCAGAAATAACTGGAATTAGTACAGACGAATTAAAAACATCAACTCAATCAAACATTAAAGGCGGAGCCGCCATATTAGCAAAATATCAGCAAGACATTACAAAGAAGAAGAATCATTCAAAGGATTATAAAGATTGGGTTGAAGCAGTAAAGTTATATAGTGGTGCTGATTCTGATGAGGTAAGGACGCATTATGCTGAAGATGTTTTTCGTTTAATTGAAAATGATTTGATTGATTTATCCAGTGAAAAATTAATCAAGCTCTCATCAGAAAATTCAAAAGAATATAAAGGGAAAAAAGCCCTGCCCCAACTTGATATCAAATGGGTTCCAGCCCACGAATCTAACTATGATTCTACGAGACGATCTGTAAAAGATATTACGCATCTAGTGATTCACGTCATGCAAGGCACATATGCTGGCTCCATTGATTGGGCACAAAGAGAGCATGCTAGTCTGGGTGCTTCTTCTGCTCATTACTATGTAAGTGATGATGGCGATATCACCCAAATGGTCGATGACAGAAATGCAGCTTATCATGCAAGAAGTGCAAATCCCTACACAATTGGCATTGAACATGAAGGATATATAGATGATCCAAAATGGTTTACCAATATTATGTATAGAGAATCTGCAAAGTTGGCAGCAAAGTTAGCCTATACTTATGATATCCCTGTAAACAGAAGACACATTAAGGGACATAGCGAGTATCCAAATCAAACACATACGGATCCAGGGGGATATTGGGATTGGGATTACTATATGAAAAATATAAAGGTGTATTATGATAAATTTGTAAATGATGGTCGGTAATGAAATATAACTGCCATTAAATAAGGAGGCTTACAAATTGAAGAATTTGTTTTATTTGCTGGCAGTAGTAATTTTTCTTTCAGGCTGTGCACAGGATACGAAAACATCTCAACAGGAGCACAAATTAGAATATCATGGAGTATCATTAGGAGATTCCTATCATAAAGTGGTGCAGCAATACGGAAAACCAGAGTCAGAGGATAACAAGGGAGAAACAAAATTACTGGCATATCGAAGTCAAAAGGGATTGTCACATACTCTGATTTTGCAAAACGAGAAGGTAATAAAAAGCACCTTTTATATGGAGTATCTTGATGGAGACAAGTTGCCCAAAACAAAGGAAGAGGTTTTCAAAACGTATGGGACAGAGTATCAAATGGAAGTAAAGGCTTGTTATGAATCCGCTACGTGTGAAAATTATGTTTATACCTTTGGAAATGAGATACTAACGTTTTTAACCTCTTGGGATAATCAAAAAATTGATGTAGTAACCTTACAAGCAAAGGAATCTGATACTTTTCAGTAGCAGTACTATGCTTTCGTAAATTAAAATGTAGCAGGTAAAATTATGACCGACCGAATTTATAAAGGGTGCCCTTATACAGGAGCACCCTTTATAAATGTAAGTCCTCCAATTAAGTGAACTCTAGTTGAATGTAAGAGAGGACGAAATCGCTTGTATAACGTAGGATTCAAACCCCAAAAATACAGGATGGTAAAAAGATTCAGTTTTACATATGTACGAGTAATGTAGATACAATCTAGTGACACCGATACTTTACATAATATACATTAAGTGAACATAGATAATTAGAGCATGCCAGCTTCTTTTAATGTGTGACTAGTCTAGCAGTTTTATATCTACTTATGCTGTTAACAGCATTTTTAGCTATCTTTCTGATAGGTGGCTATGCATTTGGGGAGTGTTTTTTGCAAGATGCTTAGTTCATTCTGAAAAACGTGTAATGTAGAGACATTTGAAACAAGGACAATATGCAGGGATATACAGTCCTTGTTATTTTTTTGAACACGAACCATACCACCATCATCTCCGCCATATTCGTAGTGTAGGAAACCCCAAGAAATTTTGCACTCTAGTGTTGCCGATTTAACTTTTATGTTTTCGTTATTGGATTTGGAAAATATATGGTAATTATTCCATTTATTGAATATACTATTAGGTATTATCGCATATGGCTGAATTTTTTTAGAAAAATGACTTTTCTATCTATTGCAACGTTAGAGTTAGCGGAATTTCAGGGAGCAATTTCATAGCTTGGTTATATACTGCCAGGAATAGGACAAGGCAGGTATCGCCATCTGATTTGAATCTACCTCTTTGAATCAAACAGCGTTGTTTAGTAGAAATAGGAATAAAAAGTTTGTAAATATTAATGAAGAAAGTGGGGATTAAGATGCAAAAAGAAGTGGTAGCGATTCAGGAGACGATGTTTGATCAGAAGGTAAGAGTAGAGCTATTGCCGAATGTACAGGGGACGCTTCCGCTCGTTATTCGACCGATAGATGAGCAGCTTGATTTGCATGCATGGGTAAAGGAGCACGCTGATCAACTCGAAAAAAGCTTGCTGAAATACGGTGGTATTCTTTTCCGAGGTTTTGACGTACCGACCATTGAGAGCTTCGAAAACCTAACGAAGCAATTCGCTCCTGAGCTTGTAGAGTACGGTGAACGCTCAACTCCGCGAACAGAGGTGCAGGGAAGAGTGTACACCTCGACGGAATATCCAGCGGACCAGAGCATTCCGCAGCATAACGAAAACTCATATGCCCACCAATGGGCGATGAAAATCTGGTTCTATTGTGCACAGCCGGCTCAACAGGGAGGAGAGACACCGATTGCTGACAGCCGAGAGGTCTTATCCCTGCTCGATCCTGCTATCGTAAGGCGTTTTATGGAAAAGAAGGTCATGTATGTTCGTAATTACGGCGGAGGGCTCGACTTGCCATGGCAAGATGTGTTTCGAACAGAGGATAAAGCAGTAGTGGAGCAGTACTGCAAGAAAATGGGAATGGAATATGAATGGCTAAACGGCGATTGCCTACGAACTCGCTCCCTGCGTCCAGCCGTTGCGAAGCACCCAAAAACGGGCGAATGGGTTTGGTTTAATCAAGCTCACCTATTCCATGTAACCAACCTGCCAGAGGAAATTCGCGACTACATCATGATGGCCGTACCAGAAGAGAACTATCCACGTAATACATACTTTGGTGATGGGCAGCCGATAGATCTAGCTATTCTTGAGGAAATTCGAAATGTTTTCGAGCGCACATCCGTCTATTTCCCTTGGGAGAAGAGAGACGTTCTGATGCTAGATAATATGCTTGTGTCACATGGCCGTGCCCCTTTTGTAGGCCCTCGGAAGGTAGTGGTTGCAATGGCTGATCCATCGACGAACTACACATTTGAATTTGATTCAGCATTAAACTGAGGAGGGTGTATCCATGAGTCGAGTAGCCACATTGGATCGGAAAAATGTTGAGGATATTCTAGGTCTGACTCCGCTTCAGGAAGGCATGTTGTTTCATTATCTGGAACATCAGGATTCCAGACAATACATAGAACAACTTTCGCTAACGATCCGTGGAGTTATTCGGACAGAGCTGTTCGAACAGGCGTGGAACATCGTTGCCAAGCAAAATGAGATGCTTCGCACGATTTACCGCTGGGAAAAAACAGGAAGTCCTGTACAGATTATTTTGAAGGAGCATCCAATTCCTTTTCGAGTTTTTTCACTTCAAAACAGGGAAAGGGAAGAACAGGCAAACGAGCTAGAAATCATCAAAAGCAATGATCTGGACCAAGGGATTGATTTAAGTTCAGCCCCTTTTCGTATTACCTTTGTCCTCTTGAATGAACAAGAATGTGTGTTGATTATTACTAACCATCACATTTTATTTGACGGCTGGAGTACAGGGATTTTGCTTCAGACATTTTGGGATGTTTATCAGTCGTTACTGAATAACGAAATAACAGAATCTAAAGAAAAAACAAAATATAAAGAGTTTATCCAATGGATACAAAAGCAGAATAAAAACAAGCAAGCTAGCTATTGGCAAGAGTATCTGGATGGATTCGATTCAAAAACAATGCTACCTCATGATTACAATAGGGACGAAGTGGATAGCGCAATTGTCAGTACCCAGCAGTTGATGCTACCTATACGGACGAAAGAGAAAATCGAGAAGCTTGCCAAACAGCATGGGGTAACATTTTCGGCCTTTATGTACTGCGCGTGGGGGTTATTGCTGCAAAAATTCAACCGATGCGAGGATGTCTTGTTTGGCGTCACCTCTTCGGGGAGAAACGCCAAAATTCCCGGTATCGAGCAGATGGTTGGACTGTTTATTAATACGCTACCGTTGCGGGTGAGAGCCAGTGAACAGCTTCCGATTCTTGACGTAGTAAAGCAAGTGAACACGACCATGATGAGACGGGATGACGCTGAGTTTACCTCCTTGGCTGAAATTAAAGGCTACAGTCAAATAGCCCATGCCCCATCGTTATTTGACTCGATTGTGGTGGTAGAGAATTATCCACTGGATAAACAAGTAGGAAACACAGATGCTCTATCGCTTCAGGAGTACTCTATTTTTGAAATGACAAACTACGATCTCACCTTGGTCATTTCTGAATATGAACAGTTAGAGATAAAGGCTATATACAGTTCCGACCGTTTTTCTAATGAAACGATTGGTAGATTGCTTGCTCTATATGGACAGATTATTGCGTGTATGACAGAGGATGTGGAACAGAAGGTATCAAAACTTTCGTTGCTGACATTGCAAGAGGAGAAACAGATTTTAGAAGAATTTAATGATAAACAAGATGAATACGTCCTCTTTCAATCCATACCGCTCATGTTTGAACAACAAGTAAAGGAACGCCCCAATCATGTTGCATTGATCCATGATGATCAAAGTTTGACCTATCAAAAACTGAATGAACAAGCAAATCAGCTAGCATGGAAGCTGGTCGAGTTGGGTATATCACGAGAGAGTGTGATTGCGGTTCTCGTGGAGGAGCCGATGCAATCTATTATCGCCACTCTAGCCATCCTAAAGGCAGGCGGGGCGTATCTGCCTATTGATCCTAGTTTTCCGTTAGAACGAATTCAGTACATGCTAAACGATAGTGGCGCCAAAGTAGTAATTACGCAGACCGGCTTTACGTCTTTGCTTCAGGAGTACAACGGCTGCATATTCAACATCCAAGATTCAGCATTGGGTTCCTATTCTAAGGAAAACATGATTCATTCTGTCAGTCCAAAAGATTTGGCTTATATCATTTACACGTCCGGTTCTAGTGGTTTGCCAAAAGGGGTCATGGTGGAGCATCGTAATGTCATCCATCTGGTGCAAAATCAGCAGACGGTTCGGATTTCAGCTCAGGATTGTCTATTAAAAACAAGTTCGCTTGTCTTTGATGTCTCCGTATTTGAGATTTTTGGATCGCTTTTAAATGGTGCTACGCTTTGCTTACTTACAAAAGAACAGCTTTTAGACGTTGATCATTTTAGACAAACGTTACAACAAAATAAGGTCACACTACTATGGCTGACTAGTCCGCTGTTCAACCAGTTTGCTATGGAGAATCCATCCCTCTTCTCGGATGTTCATACATTGATTGTAGGTGGGGACACAGTTTCCCCCATACACGTCAACCGAGTTCGTCAGCAATGTCCACAACTATTGATCGTGAATGGATATGGTCCAACAGAGAACACAGTGTTTTCTACCTTTTTCCCCGTCACCTCGGACTATGAGGTTAATGTTCCGATCGGCAAGCCTATTAGTCATACGAAAGCCTATATTGTGGATAAGGATTGCAAGCTAGTTCCCATCGGCTTTCCTGGAGAGCTGTGTGTGGCTGGAGATGGTGTATCTCGTGGGTATTTGAATCGACCTGAGCTGACAGAGAGTGTGTTTGTTATTAGTCCTTTTGCTGATCGTGAAATGATGTACCGGACAGGAGATTTGGCCAGATGGTTGCCTGACGGTAGCATTGAATATTTAGGGCGAATCGACAATCAGGTGAAAATTCGCGGATTCCGCATTGAGCTAACTGAAGTCGAACATGTATTACTTAAGCACGAATCGGTACGGGAAGTATGTGTAACCGTAAGAGAAGACGAGCAACAGCAAAAATATCTGTGCGCGTATTATGTGGCAGATCAACTGCTGGAGTCTTCCATTCTGCGAAACCACTTGTCGCAACATTTACCGGCGTATATGGTTCCTGATTGGTTTGAACAAATAGAGAAGATGCCACTAAACACAAGCGGAAAAATCAATAAAGCTTTGTTGCCTAAGCCTACTGTCATTTTTGAACAAGCCGTTTCTTATGAACCACCGAGTAATGAGACGGAGGAAACGTTGCTCGCGCTTTTCCAAGAAGTATTAGAGATCAATAGCATCGGCGTTCTAGATCATTTTTTTGAAAGGGGAGGTCATTCATTAAAGGCAATGCAGCTGGTCGGCAGGGTTCACCGGATGCTGAAAATTAAACTGAGGATTTCGGCACTCTTTGAAAACCCAACGGTAAAGAAGCTGGCACAACATGTTATCAAGCAGCAATCAGCTAACTCTTCGCTCATCCCAGTGGTAGAGAAGCGTACGTATTATCCTGTCTCATCAGCACAGAAACGATTGTTTTTATTACACGAAATTGATGGAGCCAGCGTCAACTACAACATCTCGGCTGTGATGCAAATCGATGGAAAATTAGACAAGGAGCGCTTGGAGAAAGCTTTTGCACAGATTTTACAACGGCATGATATATTACGAACCTCGTTTGAATGGGTTGATGGGGGACCTGTACAGCGAGTGGAACCAAATATCACCCTCTCCCTCCATTCGCTTTCTCTTGATCCGTCGTTTGACCTAACAACAGTCGATGAGATAGCCGACCGATTTATACAACCATTCGATTTGACAATAGCTCCCCTTCTGAGACTGGGACTGGCAAAGGCGGCTGAAGATCGACATCTGCTTTTCTTTGATATGCACCACATCATTGGTGACGGTGTAACGATTTCTAATTTCATTCAGGAAGTTGTCAAGATATATCAAGGAATAGAACCACCAGCACTGCCGGTTCAATATACGGATTATGCTGTCTGGCAGAGTGAATGGCTATCATCAGAAGAATGCAAAAAACAGGAGGCATTTTGGCTGGAAAGCTTTGCTGGTGAGATCCCGATCTTACAGCTGCCTACTGATTATCAACGCAGTGCCGTTCAAAGCTTTGCCGGGGGTCTTGTCAAGATGGTTTTGGATCAATCCGAGGCTGAGGCACTGAACCGACTTGCCTTACAAAATGGGACAACTTTGTATACGGTTTTGCTAGCTAGCTATTATGTATGGCTCATGCACATCTCTGGACAGACCGATATTGTGGTGGGAACGCCTGTGGCGGGAAGGCGCAATGAGGAGTTGGACAATCTGCTCGGCATGTTCGTTAATACTTTGGCTTTGCGAAATTATCCGTCGGGCGAGAAGTCATTTAAAGATTTCCTGGCAGAAGTGAAACAAAACATGCTTCTAGCTTTGGAAAACCAAGACTACCCATTCGAATTGCTGGTCGACAAGGTATGCGTAGAGCGCGATTCCAGCCGAAACCCTCTGTTTGACACGATGTTCACATTAGAATCTGCGCTTATACATTCGTTTTCGATTGGCGAAGAGCTATCATTCCGGTCGGTGGAATGTAAACAGCAAGTGGCTAAATTCGATTTGTCAGTCACCGCCCGAGAGGCAGAAAACGGCCTGTGCTTTGAATTTGAGTATGCTACCAGATTGTTTACAAATGAAACAATTGTCCACCTAGCTAAGCAATTTATTAGCGTGCTGAAGCAGATCGCTGCTTCTCCCGATGAGCGACTGTCTGCAATCAGTCTGTTGTCCAAACAGGAGCAACAGCAGATACTCGACAAGTTTAATACGACGGCTTCTACATACAGCACGGAGAAATTGGTACAAGAGCTATTTGAAGAACAGGCAAAACGACAACCAGAAAAGACAGCTATCATCGCGGAAGGAAAGTTGTACACCTATGGTTTCCTCAATGAATATGCAAATCGTTTGGCTAGCAGATTGAAGAAAAAGGGAGTAGGACCAGACACGGTTGTCGGTTTGATCGTAGAGCGTTCTGCCGACATGGTAGCAGTCATTTTGGCTGTGCTGAAAGCGGGAGGAGCTTATTTGCCAATTGATCCAGAGCTACCGAAGAACCGAATTCGAGCCATTTGGGAAGACAGTGGTTTTCAATTGCTCGTGACCAAATCGCGTATCGCGGAACAACTTGATTTTATTGAAGGCATACTTTCTTTGGATGACCCTTCGCTTGCAGAGGAGGAGGACATTAACCCACCATGTGTCAATAAGCTAAATGATTTGTCATATGTCATATACACATCAGGCTCTACAGGTCAACCAAAAGGGGTAATGGTGGAACACGGTAATCTGCTTGCGTATCTGCATGCTTTTGACAAAGAGTTCCGAATAACCGCTGATGACGTGGTTTTGCAGCAAGCATCGTATTCGTTTGATGCTTTCGTTGAGGAGATGTATCCGACTCTCTTGAATGGTGGCTGCATGGTAATTCCGCACCGTGAGGAAATCCGGGATGTTTCTTCTTTGGCTTCCATTTTGCGAGAACATCAGGTAACTGTCATTAGTTGTTCACCCCTACTGCTAAATGAACTAAATAAATACCCGATTATCCCAAGTCTTCGATTGATCATCAGTGGCGGAGATATGCTAAAGCCTGCCTATTATACCAGCTACGTAGACCGAGTAGCGATTTACAACACATACGGGCCAACAGAGGCAACGGTGTGCGCTACCTATTTTCGAGTTCAGGGTAGAGAAGAGCGAAGCGTTCCTATTGGAAAACCGATAAGCAATTATCACGTGTATATCCTTAATCAGGAAGGAAGACTGCTGCCGATTGGCGTGCCAGGGGAGCTATGCATTGCTGGATCAGGCATAGCTAGAGGATATGTCAAACGGCCAGAATTAACAGCAGAAAAATTTATTCAAAACCCGTTTGTTTCAGGGGAGAGGTTATATCGAACAGGAGATTTGGCAAAATGGCTGCCTGATGGAAATATAGAGATTTTGGGCAGAATTGACCAGCAGGTGAAGATACGGGGATTTCGAATGGAGCTAGGAGACATTGAAGCTGTCCTCCTAGATCATCCAGCAGTCGCTGATGCTTGTGTGATTAAACGAGAGGATGCAGAGGACGAGGCTTACTTATGTGCATATATCGTGTTCCAGAAGGAGATCGACCTGATGGAATTACGTGAGTATCTGGCAGAGAGGCTTCCGATCTATATGATCCCTGCAAGCTTTGTGCAAATTGAGAGTATTCCTGTTACTCCGAATGGAAAGGTAGCAAAAAATCAACTGCCAGAACCGAGCGAGCAACGCCTGCAGACGAAGGGGTATGTGCCTCCTGCCACGGATTGGGAAAAGCGATTGGCAGCAGTATGGTCTGATGTTCTTGGCTTAGAGCGGATTGGAGCGACGGATCACTTTTTCACCATAGGGGGAGATTCCCTGCGTGCAGTTAAGCTTGCGACAGCTATAAAGCAATCGTTTGACGCGGATATCTCAGTGACGGAGATATTTAGCCACGCTACTTTACAAGCAATGGCTACACGGATCAAAGGAAAATCTAAACAGATCGAATTACCCATTCTGCAAGTTACCGAGAGCGAGCACTATCCAGTATCCTCTGCACAAAAACGCTTGTTTTTGCTGGATCGAATGCAGGGCAGTAATACTTCATACAATATGTCAGGAATCTTACGGGCAACGGGCAAACTGGATAAACAGCGATTGCAGGAGGCATATCAGAAGTTAGTGGATCGTCATGAGGCTTTGCGAACTTCATTTGACCTGGTAAATGGTGAACCTGTTCAGCGTATTTCCCAAAGTTGTTCAGTAGAAATCGAGATGTTCGAGGTTTCGGAAAAACAGACGAATGATACAATCATTGCCAATTTTATTCGGCCTTTTGATCTTGCCGAGGCTCCGCTGGTTCGTGTCGGACTCGTCCGTCAAAGCGAGACAGAACACACGGTTTTATTTGATATGCACCACATTATTTCTGATGGTTTGTCCATGCAAATCCTAATTAGGGACATGGCGGCGTTTTATCAGGGCATCAAGCTATCTCCATTGTCCGTACATTATAAGGACTTCAGCACCTGGCAAAATGAGCGTTTTCAATCGGCTCATTTCCAGAAGCAAGAGCAATATTGGTTGGATGCATTTGCGCACGACATCCCGATTTTAGAAATGCCTCTTGATTTTCCAAGGCCGTCGGTGAAGGGACATGCAGGTGGCAAGGTATCTTTTACATTGACTGGAGATGACATGGCCGCATTGGAACGGTTGACGGTGGAGACAGAAACGACTAAGTTCATGCTACTCATGGCACTATATCATGTCTTTCTATCACGATATACGGGGCAGGAGGATATCATAGTCGGTTCGCCAGTTGCTGGAAGGTTCCATTCTGATTTGCAAGAAATGATAGGGATGTTTGTAAATACGATAGGCTTGCGAAGCCAACCAGCAGGTCACAAGCGTTTCATAGACTTTCTTACTGAAGTAAAAGCTCTTTCTCTCCAAGCCTTTGAATATCAGGAATATCCATTTGAAAAGCTGATTGAGAACCTGCAGTTACCTAGGGACTCCAGTCGTCATCCGCTTTTCCAAACCGTTCTGGTTTTCGAGGAGGATCAAACGGATAGCTTCCGTGCAGGAGATATACAGTTTGTCAGCTTGCATGATCCGAATCCGATCGAAAAATTCGACTTCACTTTATTTGCCAAACAGACAAAGAGCGGCCTTCATATTACCTTGTCCTACGATCTACAGCTATTTTCTGAGGAGACAGCCAAACGAATGCTGCAACATTTCCGTACGCTACTTTCCCGGGTAATAGAGCAGCCATCGGGTCAGATTTGTGGATTAGAGATCTTGCAGGATGAGGAGAAAGTGCAGATCAGCGAAATTTTTAACAACACAAAAACGAACTATCCAGTATATCCATCCATTCATGCGTGTATAGAAGAACAGGCAAAAATAGCTTCTCAGCGCCTAGCACTCGTTTTCAAGGATCGGAGGTTGACCTACGACCAGCTCAATCGAAAGGCGAACCAATTGGCCAGAGTGATTCGCAGATCGGGAGTGAGAAGTGATGAAATCGTTGGTATCATCGCTCATCATTCTCTGGAAATGGTAGTGGGAATGCTCGCAGTGTTAAAGGCAGGAGCGGCTTTTCTCCCGATTGATCCAGCGTATCCAGCAGAGCGGATTCAATATATTTTAGAAGATAGTAAAGTGAAAATGGTTTTGGCCTCTGCTGGGGTAAAAGAGGCATACAACGGCAACAGCGAATCATGGTTAGATATGACTACACTTACGCTTGATATAGAGGATGATTCCAATCTCCAGCTACCTGTCGAACAACGAGATTTGGCTTATGTCATCTATACATCAGGATCGACTGGTATGCCTAAGGGTGTTTTAATCGAGCATGGCTCCTTGTTAAATCTATCCTTATGGTACCGTGACTATTTTAACGTTTCAAAGCAGGACGCCACGACTAAGTATGCAGGATTTGGGTTCGACGCCTCTGTCTGGGAGGTTTTCCCATATCTTATCAGTGGTGCATGTATTCATATCATTCCGGAAGAGATCAGACTAGACCTGCCAAAATTAAATGAGTATTTCGAGGCAAACGGGATTTCGATCAGTTATTTGGCGACTGCAATAGGAGAGCAATTTATGAAATTGCCAAATCGTTCCCTGCGGATGCTACTAGTGGGTGGCGATAGGCTAAAGCAAATTTCGCCGACGAGCTATCAGGTAGTCAACTCTTATGGGCCGACCGAGTGTACAGTCACGAGTACGGTCTATCCGATTGATCAGTCGACCCCATCAGAGATTCCGATTGGTAAACCGATCGCTAATGCAGAAATACTCATTTTGGACCCACTGTACAACCGACTTCAACCGATCGGTGTACCCGGTGAGTTATGCATAGGAGGGGTAGGTTTAGCAAGAGGCTACATTGGACGGCAAGAGCTTCAAGCCGAAAAATTCGTAGCACATCCGTTTAAACCAGGGCAAAGGCTGTACAAAACAGGCGATCTTGCAAAATGGATGCCTGATGGTAACGTCCTGTTCTTAGGGCGAAGGGATACTCAGGTCAAAATTCGAGGGTACAGAATTGAATTAGAAGAGATTGAAGCACGGTTATTACAGCATCATTTGGTGCAAGAAGCTGTCGTAAAGGTGATTGAGCATGTAGGTTATCCAGCGATATGTGCCTATTACGTATCAACTGAGCCGATAGCCGAAGTAAAGCTACGTACGTTTTTAAGTCAGACGTTACCAGCTTTCATGCTGCCATCCTTTTTCGTTCAACTGGAAGCACTGGCGCTTACACCTAATGGAAAAATAGATTATAAGAAGCTACCGATGCCAGAAGCAGTGCATGGTGAGCAAGCTCAGTTGCAGATACCTGAAAATGATATAGAAGAACAGGTGTTATCTATCTGGATGAAGTTATTACAAAACCCTAGCATTGGTTTACATGATAATTTCTTCGATCTGGGAGGACATTCTCTACTTTTGGTTCAGATGCAGGGGGAATTGGCAAAAATTTATCCTAACGTGGTCAGTGTCACTGATTTGTTTGCTTACCCTACTGTGAGTAAGTTGGCAGCATACATTCAAGAACAGCTAGAACCAGTAGCAGAAGAATTAGAGGCGGAGGAAAGCATGGACCAGAAACTAGCGATGATGCTAGAAAAGGTAGAAGAAGGCGATTTGAGCATGGAGGATGCGTTAGCCTTATTGGAAGAAATGGAAATCAAACGATAAGAGTCAGTTTCCTGATGGGCAATCGAAAAATGACTGCCCTCAGGATTCTCAAGCTTCTACGAGAGTGAGGAGGAAGAAGTGAAAAAGCTCGCCATGATGTTCTCGGGACAAGGCTCCCAATATGAAGGAATGGGCTTGGATTTGTATACAGACTTTGAATTTGCTCGGCAGACGTTTGAGGAAGCAAGTGATACCTTGGGATTTGACCTAAAAAAGTGCTGTGAGCAAAGCAGCCGGGAAGAACTAACACGTACGGAAATAGCACAGCCAGCCATTCTGACCGTAAGCGTTTCGGCATTTCGGGTGTTCATGCAAGAGTTTGGTATCGAGCCATCCTATCTAGCCGGTCATAGTCTGGGTGAATATTCTGCTCTGGTTTGCGCAGAAGCACTTTCGTTTCAGGATGCTGTTCTCCTTGTTTCCAAAAGAGGACAGTTCATGCAGCAAGCGGTTCCGCCGGGTGAAGGAAGCATGGTAGCTGTACGTAATATCCCCGCCACTTTAGTAGCTGACATGTGCCACAGCGTATCTGGTGGACAGAAGGCAGTGGAGATCGCTTGTTACAATTCTTTGCATGAGGTGGTGATTGCCGGTCATCGGGAGGCAGTCAGCAGGGTGAGCGAGATGATAAAGCGACAAGGTGCGCAGCTTATCCCATTACAGGTAAGTGCTCCCTTTCATTGCATGCTGATGAAGTCAGCAGCCGAACGTTTGCATGCTGAGCTTGTGAAGGTCAATGTTGATACATTGAAATGGCCGGTTTATTCCAATGTGACTGGAAAGCCGTATGATGATCAAGCTTGCATTGCCGAGTTACTGACTAGACAAATGACTGAGCCAGTCAGATGGGCGCAAATTATGCAGGATGCACATAACCAAGGAGTAGAACTTGCTATTGAGTTCGGGCCAAAAACGGTGCTTCGTAATCTGACAAGGAAAAACGTTCCGACACTTAGGGCTTTTTCCTTTGATGAACCATCAGATCGTCAGAAGCTTGGAGAGGAATATCCGACCGTGGTGGAGACGTGCATCCGGATTGGTATCTGCACAAAGAATCGTAACAATGACGAAGTAGCATACCAAAAAGGATTTGTGCAGCCGTATCATAGATTGCAAGAAATTCAGCATAAATTAAAGAAGAGTGGAAGACGACCTGATTTTGGGGAAATAGACGAGGCGATGAAGTGCTTGCAGATGATGCTAGCTGCAAAACAGACGCCTTTGGAGGAACAGGAAAGAAGAATGGATCAATTGTATCAGATTACGGGATACAAACAAAAAGGATGCGTTAATTCTATACATGTGGAGGTTTGATGTCAGAATGCTATCTATTGAAAGCATTGATGCAATTATTCAGCAAACGTTTGACGAAACACGCATCCCAGGTTTTGCAATAGCCGTTCTCAAGGGTGAGGAAGTCGTCTACGCCAAGGGTTTTGGCAGTATTAATAAGGAAGAAGGGGGGACCCCTGTAACTTGCGATACAATTTTCCGCATCGGCTCTTTAGGTAAGCCACTTACAGGAAGTGCCATAATGCGGCTTGTAGAAGCGGGGAAGGTAGAGCTAGATATACCGATTATAAATTACGTACCTGAATTCCGCCTTAGCGATCCAGAGGCCGCTAGGAAAGTAACATTGCGTATGCTATTGAACCATACGGCAGGATTTCCAGACGGCGGTGATATGGTTGGCAAACGTGATTTAGGGGCATTAGGGGAATATGTCCGGGAAGAAATCTCTCAATTAACCCTAATGGCACCGCCAGGATTTTTGCATTCCTATAGCAATCACCATTTGAATCTGGCGGGATATGTAGCAGAAAGAGTGACGGGGCAGTTTTTTCCAGAATTCATGAAAGAATGGTTATTTGATCCTCTTCAAATGAGCCGGACTATGTATGATCCTTTGGTGGCTTTAACCTATTCATTGGCGCTTGCCCATGACCGACATCCTGATGGTTCTTTACGCGTTCAGCATAACTTTCCAGAAAACGCAGCGAATTACCCGTCCTACTTTGCGATGTCAACGGTAAATGATTTAGCTACATTTGCCCTTATGCATCTGAATAGGGGGCGTGTTGGTCAGACACAGATTCTTTCGCCAGATTCCATCGAAGAGATGCATTCGCTGCAGGCGGACCGCTTCACACTGTCTGGATTGGCAAGCGGACTTACGTTTTTTAGGGATACTTACAAGGGAGTTCAGATGATAAGGCACGCCGGGGCAATCAGCACATACAACAGTGCAATTCTTCTTGTACCGGAACAAAAAGTAGGTGTCATAACTCTTTCATCGCAGGATTATGGCTGGACAGAGGCACATGAGATTCTTGACCAAATGCTTGAGCTACCTAAGCAAATGCCGAAAGTTTTTGCAGCAGCCAGCTTCCAGGAACCGTCCGTGGATAAATCTCAATGGTCTAGCTATGAAGGAACATATATCGGTTTTCTCAAGGGCGCGGCTCAGGTGAGAATGTCTAATAATGAGCTATATTTGAATTTGAATGGCGAAGAAAGACAACTATGTTACGTCAGAGAGCATTTTTTTATCACCTACGATGACGAAAAGGAACCGCTCGATCATATCGGTTTTATTCCTAAAGACGGGGAAGCTGCTCCGTACATCATGGTCAACAGTTCTCCATGCCAAAGAACGGCCGAACGTCTGTATCAATCTGATTCATCCCTGTGGCATAAGTTTGAAGGAGATTACACGGACAACGTTCTCAATTTTTCATTCCGAGTGGATGACAGAGGCCCTGTTTTAATTGATGAGGACACCGAGACGATTTGTGTTCCTCTTAAGGATAATCTGTTCTATGTAGATGAATTTGGATTAATGGAGTTTACGGAAACAGAAGAAGGTATGATGCTTACTTTTCAGAATACCTGGCGATACGTAAAGGCTTAAACAAGATCATTTTTTCAAAAAACATAGCATGCGGAGAATAAAGAGGTGATCTAAACGAAAATGAATAATCTCTTGAAATATGTCATCGAGCAGTCAACGATAGGTAGCATTGAAAAACAGACGGCTATTGAGCTGTTGAAACGTATCAAGCAGGAAGAAAGTAACGTCACTCATGATGAGATTGCTGTCATTGGCATTTCCGTGAAGGCTCCTCTGGCAGAAAATCAAGATATGTTTTGGCAAACCATTGCAAACGGAATCGATTGTATCGGTCCGTTCCCCAAATCGAGGAGAAACGATGCAGAGGCGTTTGTCCGGCATGCAGGGATGCAGGGTGGCGAGTATTTGGAGGCAGCTTATTTAGATCGAGTGGACACCTTAGATTACTCATTTTTCGGTATTTCGCCTAAAGAGGCAAGTGCAATCGATCCTTCTCAGCGTTTGTTCTTGCAAAGTGCATGGGAGGCAATTGAGGACGCTGGTTATGGAGGAAGTAGGATAACAGGCAGTCGTACGGGTGTGTTTGTTGGAATCAATAGTTTTCAGGCTAATCATTATTATCAAATGATCACTGAGATTGATCCTGAACTGGCACAGATGGCAATGGTCGGAAATATTCCGGCCATGATTGCAAGTAGAATTGCGTATTTATTAGATTTTAGAGGGCCTAGTATGGCGATTGACACAGCATGCTCCTCTTCATTGATTGCTGTCCATCAGGCTTGTCAGGCACTACGCAATCAAGAGTGCGATATGGCATTGGCTGGAGCCGTAAAGATTGATCTTTTGCCGCTTAGCTCACTTCGTGTTGACTTAAACATCGACTCTTCAGATAGACGAGCGCGAAGCTTTGACGACAGCTCAGATGGGACTGGATCGGGCGAGGGGATTGTCTCGATTTTGCTGAAGCCGTTAAAAATGGCGCTGCGTGACGGCGATCATATTTATGCTGTAATTAAAGGTAGTGCCATCAATCAGGATGGTGCCTCTGTGGGAATTACGGCCCCGAATGTCCTTGCTCAGGAGGATGTGATTCTCCGCGCTTGGAAGCAAGCAAAAATCGAGCCGGAGAGCATTGGATATATTGAAGCGCATGGAACAGGTACCAAACTAGGAGACCCGATCGAAATTGACGGAATAACCAGAGCATTTCGCAGGTTTACAAAGAAAAGTCAGTTCTGTGCGATTGGTTCCTTGAAGACAAACATGGGCCATTTGGACAATGCTGCGGGTATAGCAGGTTTTGTAAAAGCGGTATTGGCATTGTATAACAAAAAGCTACCGCCATCCTTGCATTTTACCACGCCCAATCGAAACATCCCGTTTGAAAACTCACCTGTTTATGTAAACGATATTCTTAGCGATTGGGAGACAAATGGGCAGCCGAGACGGTGCGGCGTTAGCTCGTTTGGGATTAGTGGAACCAACTGTCATATGGTGCTGGAGGAAGCCCCAACTGCTTCACCCATAGAAACAGCTATAGAATGGCCTCAGCTCTATACATTATCTGCTAAATCTACTGCTGCTTTGGCGGAACTGATTAGGAGGCAACAGAGCTTTAGCCGTACGTTAAACGAAAACGAGATACCTGATGCCTGCTTTACTGCCAATACTGGAAGGTGGCACCACGAATACAGGATAGCACTGGTATTAAGCCATCCGGGTGAATTTCAGGAGGCCCTTGCTTCACTGGATGCGGATGCTGTCCAAAAGGGAGATATGGCTACTGCCGGGTATGGCTATGCTAAACAGGAAAGTCAAGAGGCAACGCGAAAAGCAGTCGAGTTGATCGGAAAGCTTTCGCAATCGGATAAATCCGAACGGGTAGAAATCTATCTACAGCTAGCCCTCCTTTATATGCAAGGAGCTTCCATAGACTGGGATATGCTTTATTCTAGTGCAAAGTATAGGAAGGTTCGCCTACCCGTTTATCCATTTGAACCGAAGCGTTGCTGGATTGAGATACCAGAGGTCAAGGATGAACCTGAGGAACTAAGGGATTCCTTGTTCTATGAATTAGGCTGGAAGGAAGCGACGGTTGACGAAGCAAGTAAACAGACCATAGCTGGAGCGGTTTTGATCTTAAAGGACGAACGGGAATTAGGCGATCAGTTGGCACGACTGCTTCGGGAAATGGGAAATGATGTCATTGAGGTTTCCTTTGGAGCATGTTTTGAAAAACGAACAGAACACCAGTTTGTTTTAAGCGCCAAGGAAGAGGACTATCGCCGATTGCTAGAGGAGCTTGATTCACGTGACATCGGCCATGTCTTCCATATGTTTGGCGTAACGGATCACAAGAGTATACAAGCTTTGTCGGAGCTTGAGCTTGCACAGATGCGTGGTGTTCATAGTTTATTTTCGTTAACAAAACAATTAGTTGCTCATTCTAATGTAGCCAGAAAGCTTGGCATTACAGTAGTCGCCCACAATGTGCATGAGGTGACAGGAGCGGAAAGTACACTCAATCCGGAATATGCAACACTCTTTGGTTTAGCAAAAGTAATCCAGCAAGAGTATCCTCAGTTGGTAAGCACGTGTGTGGATGCTGACGAGATGGTAGGAGTAAAAGAGCTTCTTCTTGAAGCGACGAAAGAGCAGACGAGTAAAGTTGTCGCCTATCGTAGAGGAAAACGATATGTAGAAGAGTTTCGCAGAAAGGATCTTTCCGCTTCTGCCGATTGTGATGTGACAGCTCGTGAAAACGGTGTTTATCTGATCACTGGTGGTACCGGCGGCTTAGGGCTTGAGATTGCCAAGTATTTGGCTGGACAGCAAAGTGTGAAGCTTGCTTTGCTCGGTCGTTCTTATCTACCTGAAAAAGATGACTGGGACAGTATGCTTACTCGAAATGATGTTTGTCAAAAAACAATTCGTAAACTCACAGCTATTCAGGAAATAGAGCGGATGGGTAGCGAGATTTTGTATTATCAGGCGGATGTATCCAAAGAAGCTGATTTGCAATATGTAATGGAAGACCTGCGGACACGTTTTGGGCGAATTGACGGAATCATCCACAGCGCAGGCCTTCCAGGAGACGGATTTATCATCCGCAAAGAACCTGAGGAGTTCTCGGCAGTCTTGGCCCCGAAGGTTCAGGGAACATGGCTGTTAGACAAGCTGACAGAGAAGGAGCAGCTAGACTTTTTTGTCCTTTTCTCTTCAGGAACCTCCTTATTCGGCTCCGCGGGGCAGGCTGACTACACGGCTGCGAATGCCTATTTGGATTCTTTTGCGGATTATCGAAGAAAACAGAACAAACCGGTAACCACGATTAATTGGACTGCTTGGAAGGAAACGGGGATGGCATTTGAGGCTGGTAATGATGAGAATGGGATTTTTGTACCTCTTTCAACTGCATTGGCTGTTGATGCCTTTCAGAAGGTGATGTCCAAAAAGATCAGTCGTGTATTTATTGGGAACATTCGGTTCGATCATGTGCTGTTACAGCAACAAGTGCTTCCCTTTGCCTTAGCGGATGAGCTTCAAATAGTAGGTAGTAAAAAAACTGCAGGCAGCGCAGTAGCTGAAGCCGCTGTTGCGATCGAAGCTGTCCTGAAGCAGGTGAAGCTGGCTGGACGTGCCAACAACTCTTATTCACAAGCCGAACAAAAAACGGCCAATGTATGGGGCGAGGTTCTAGGATATGAGGCGATAGAGGTTACGGCAGGATTCTATGAGATTGGCGGAGATTCTCTTCATGCCATGCGAGTGGTAAATACATTCCAGATGAATTATGGAATCACCGTCGAGATTGGCAAGGTGCTGGAGTGCCAGACGATTGAAGAATTTTCTGCTTATCTGGAAGCAAAGGAGGGCAAAAGCAGTCAAAGCGATAGCTCCCGATCTATTCCTCCCGTTCCTAGAGAAGAGTTTTAT
>NZ_LSSO01000178.1:0-22683 GCF_001645205.1 Brevibacillus sp. SKDU10
AGCTCTTGACCAATTGAAATACGAAATCGCTACTGAATTCGGCGTACAATTGGGACCAGACACTACTTCTCGCCAAAACGGATCTGTTGGTGGAGAAATCACGAAGCGCCTTGTTTCTTTCGCTGAGCAACAACTAGCTCGCTAATTAAACAACAGCATACGTGGATGATGAGGGATGAAAACCCTCATACGAAAAGGAGGGTCGGTTGCCTTTAAGCACCGATCCTCCTTTACTTTTTGCAGAGTTGTTAGGAAGGAAGATGAATCGTTTTAATATGCTGTACATTCCAATTGGTTCGATCACCCGTTATATTGATAAGCTCTAACAGATTGTTTTCTAAACGGCTAACTATTCCAATCTTGTCAGGTTCATCACCTGTATCAAGTATAATAAGTTCTCCTTCCAGCCGTTTCATCTGTTCTTCAAAAGAACGAGAAAGCGGAATTTGAGATGCTTTAATCTGTAGATGATGACTAAGAGAGAAGGGGGTAAAGCTTCGGCTATAGGGGATCAGCCATTTTACATGATGGAGGGAAATAAACATAGTCTTAAAGACCGGGGAATAGAACACTAGATAATTGTTTAGTATAGCCGTTACATATCCGTGCAAAGAGTGTGAACCTGTTACATTAATTTCTAGAAACAAGCCCTTTGAATTATTCAGAATATTCCGATAAGATAAAGCTTCTTTATTTAAAAGAATTGGACTTTCTTGTAGCTCAAAAGTATTGACTAGATCAGAGCTTATCCGCTTGATTGATTTTACATGAATCCAAGGTACATAGATGTAACGCGTACCATCATATAAAACGAGGATATCAATCCCTTGATCCATCACCTTGCCTACTAAGTTATTATTCTCAGGTAATATTACTTCAACAAACTGATTTAAAAAAGGAGAGATGGGTTCCAAGAGGAGCTTCCTCCTTTCCTAGGAGAACGGGAAAGTAACATCTATCTTTTCCATTTTGGATAAGACACACCTGGCAATTTTATGGTAACAGCTTGGAGGGAATTTCCTCCTTGCTTGAAAGGATATTGTGTTTTTAACGAAATTTGATGCTTTGAGGGCTTCTTTTTTGGATGAATTCTTACTGCAGGTGGTGTGGAGAAGTGCTTTCGTTTATGTCTATCGCGTTTTTTAACATGCAGACAGAAAACTTCTCGATTACCTACATGTCTCTGATTACCTACACGTCTCTGATTAGCTACAGGGAAGACAGTGTCAGATGATGATGATGATGATGATGTTGATGATGATGTTGTTGTTGTTAAACTAGCAATAGTTGCTTTCGAAATCCAGACGAGTTCTTTATTATGGACTAAGGCAATTTGATTTTGATCAGTTTCTGTCAGAATTCCTGAGATCGGTTCATAACTAGTGAAATGAACGTGAACGAATGTATTTCGTAATTTGGCTAATAAAGCGGAGAAATTAGGTGCATGATGAAGTTGATATAAAGGGCTTGTAGTTCCAAATTTGGAATGAGTTCCATCCTTTTGGGAACGCCCATGTGTTTTTTCTAGAATACCTATGGATTTGATTTCACTTAGCTGATAATAGACAAATGTCTCTTTTTCGGTTTGCAGGACTACATAGTCTGTGCCAGCGAAACGAAGTAATCCCGTGTAAGAATCTTTCCCAATTTGATTAATTCTTACTCTTTTATTAACTAGCGATTTTAATAGCTGTTCGTATGATTCAGCTTCGATAACCTCCTGAGGGATTCCTTTTTTAATTTCAAATGGCGGGTTTCGAAAATCCTCTTCAATACTAGTGAGCGGCGGCAAATAATAGTACAAGACTTGGCTATCTTCTGTTAATTGAACGAGGTAGTTTGATTTGGCAGCCAGTAGGATTCCACGTATTGATTCAGCTCCACCTCTATAGAGGCGCACAGTCTTGCCGACCAGAGACTGTAAAGTGGTGATATCGAACATGTTATACATAGCCCCTTTCATTTGACCAATCAAGATATTTACAATGCATGTATATGTATCCCCTGACATTCTTGCTGTAAACAAGAGCCCTTTTCATGGATAATTCCACATTTGCCCTAGATTTTAGCCCTTTCTTGTTGCACTGGTCATTCACACAAACGGCATGAGCGGACTAGTCATATGGTAGTAGAGAAATCATGTGCTTATCAATAATGCACAGGAGAGGGGAAATAGTCAGTGAAAAAAAGTACCGCAAAACGAATTTTGCGTGATTATCCTGAATTTGAAGCGTGGCTAAAGCAAAAGCCAACACGTGTTGCCAGAGTGTTAAGCAATCCTGCGACGATGGATAAATATTTAGAGCAATGGGAAAAGGAAAAAAAGAGACAACAGAGAACCTCTCTCGCATCCCTTGTTAATTTACAGAGCATTTCCGAAAAGACACGTAAAGTAAATGAGAAGCTGACCAGTTTGCAAAGTATTTTGGACGTTATTTCCGATAACAAAAAAATATAAGTGAATAATTTGTGGATTTTGTGGGGTGGTGGTGAGGAAGCCAACCCTTTTTTCTTTTATTCTGCTATACTAGAAAAGTAAGATATTTATACTAAACGGGCAATCGACCTAGACATCTGAGGAGGAATTTGACATGAGCTTTAGCGATAAATTATCTGGTGTAATACATACGATACCAGCCATAGATCTGGTAGCAGCCGAGCAAGCAAAAAAAGAACTAAAACGTTTGACTAAACCTGTTGGCAGTCTAGGTGTTTTAGAAGATATAGTTGTTCAGTTAGCAGGTATTACAGGACAAGCTAAACCGCGTATCGGGCGCAAGGATGTCGTGGTCATGTGTGGCGATCATGGTATTGTGGACGAGGGTGTAAGCGCATTCCCTCAGGAAGTGACTCAACTCATGATGGTTAACTTCATCAACGCTGGAGCAGCAGTAAACGTGTTAGCTAGACAAGTGGGAGCCGAAGTAACAGTAGTTGACATTGGATCTAAAGCAGCGGAAGTACCTGAGAATGTAATAAATAGGAAAGTGAAAGCAGGAACAAACAACTTTGCTAAAGGCCCAGCAATGAGCAGAGAAGAAGCTGCACAAGCGATCTTGGTCGGAATTGAAACAGCGCAGGAGCTGGCGAAAAAAGGCAGTAATGTCATCGCTCTTGGTGAGATGGGAATCGGAAATACAACGCCTAGTGCGGCGATTACCAGTGTATTATTAGGCCGTCCGCTGGAAGAAGGTTTGGTAGGACGAGGTTCGGGTATAAATGACAAATCTCTTTTAATCAAACGTGAAGCAATTCAACGCGGCATTGAGGTAAATAAGCCTCAGGCAGACGATGCGTTGGATGTACTTGCTAAGGTAGGTGGCTTAGAGATTGCCGGGATGGCTGGGGTAACGCTTGGTGCTGCTCTTTCTCGCATTCCTGTACTATTAGACGGGGTGATTGCTTCTGCGGCGGCATTGGTAGCTGCACGTCTTCAACCAGCAATTATTCCTTATCTTATGGCCACTCATTTATCAGTGGAACCTGCCCATCAATATATTCTGGAAGACTTAGGAATTCGTCCATCTCTTCACTTAAATATGCGTTTAGGGGAAGGAACTGGAGCTACATTATTTATGCCAATGATGGATTCTGCTTGTCGTGTACTGCAAGAAATGGCTACCTACTCTGATTTAGGTCTACCTGATCCAGAGTAATTGATCCAAAGATCGTTCAACTGAGATTAGGTGAGGCATTAAAGAAGAGGGGCATGATTATGATAGAGCGTTTTGGACATGGTGGCGACATATGGACTGCTGCAGAGTCCTTTGGGCTAGAGGCTGATCGTATTCTTGATTATAGTTCAAATATTAATCCATTTGGACCTCCTGAGCAGCTTTTTTCAATCTTGAAGCAAGCGCTACCACAGGTCCTTAGATATCCTGATCCTACATGCCGTAATCTTCGCAAAGCGTTAGCAAGTTCGCTTGGATCTCATATACAACCGGAAAATATTTTGGTAGGGAATGGAGCTGCTGAGTGCTTGCACTTGGCGGTTTCTGCTCTCAAGCCACGAATTGTAGGGATTATTTGTCCCTCTTTCTCGGAATATGAAGCGATTGCCAAGCAAGCTGACTGTGAGATACGCATGTTATTTACAACAAAAGAACAGCAGTTTTTACCTGATGTCGAAGAGCTATGCGGCTTTGTGCAACAGGTGGATATGCTGTTTATTGGACATCCTAACAATCCAACGGGGAATTTTTTACCACGTAACGAATTACAAAAGGTGGCTGTTGCTTGTGAACAACACAATACCTACCTTTGTGTGGACGAAGCATTTCTGGATTTTGTAAATCAAACTGAAGAGCATTCTTTGGCAACTGACTTACACAAGCTTCCCCATGTGCTTTTATTTCGCTCTATGACTAAAATGTACGCAATTGCAGGGCTGCGACTCGGTTACGTCATTGGGCAAGAGCAAGTGATCAAACGTCTAAAAGCTAAACAAATCTCGTGGAGTGTGAACCATTTGGCCCAAGTGGCAGGTGAATTCTTACTTCAGCAGCATGATTACGTACTGCGAACGCAGGAATATGTTGCTGCGCAAAGAGAGAACTTGCTAAAATCTCTTGAAGCACTACCGGGGGTTACAACTTTTAGGAGCGAAACCAATTACTTATTAGTTCATATAGACTCTACTCCATCTCATCTTCTTCAGGAAGAGATGGCGAAAAGAGGCATTTTAATTCGAAATTGTAGTATGTATCCAGGTTTAGGTGAAGGATATATACGACTTGCGATAAAAACACAGGAAGAGAATGAACGAATGGTAAGCGTGTTCCGTGAATCCCTACAAATCCTGTCAACTAGGAGATAAAAGGAGCGAAGGTATCATGAGGATCATTCTTATTACAGGTGGCGTTCGATCAGGAAAAAGTGCTTTTGCTGAAAGGCTGGCCCAACAACAGAAGCAGGAGCATGGTGGAACCCTCGTGTATCTTGCAACAGGGCAAGCTTGGGATGAAGAGATGCAGAATCGGATTCATTTGCACAGGGAACGAAGAGAGAATAATTGGGAGACGATGGAGGAGCCGTATGAATTACAGGCGGCGATCCAGACCATGGCTGAAGCCGATGCGCATGAAGCAGCTTCAGAGTCGTCGATTGTTTTATTGGACACATTCTCAGGCTGGATTGCGAACGTATTAATGCAGATGCCTGAAGATCAACTAAGTAAGTCCGCCATCCGGCAAGCTTGTCAACAACAAGTCATCTCTTGTGTATCTGCTATGCGCTCCTTAGATCGGACATGGATAGTGGTAAGTGATGAAGTGGGATTAGGTGGGGTAGCGTTATCTAAATTAGGTAGGGCATTTCAGGATATTACTGGATTCGCGAATCAGATTGTAGCACAATATGCTGATGAAGTATATCTGGTAGTGGCTGGTATCCCGATGAAGATTAAGGGGAGCGAGGCGAGAGACAAATGAATGCGTTTTGGAGCGCCTTAACCTTTCTTACGCGCATTCCGGTACGCTTTCAAGCGACAGAGCAGGATTGGTATCAAAGCGTAAAGTATTATCCTTATGTGGGAATGGTAATAGGAATTTGTTTAGCGGGAATCGCAGGAATTGCTCAGTGGCTTTTTCCTGATATTCTCCTTTCACTTGTAGTGATAGCATCTTGGGTCTATATAACTGGCGGCCTGCATTTAGATGGTTGGATGGATACCGCTGATGGGCTCGGTTCTGCTCGTTCACGTGAACGGATGCTAGAAATCATGAAAGATAGCCGAGTGGGAGCAATGGGAGTCCTTGCTTGTGTTCTTTTATTAGCGGTAAAGGTGGTGTCGCTATATTGGATCACGACTAGCGTACCTTTGCTGTCACTTAGTTACTTATTGATTATTATTCCATTTGCAGCTCGTGTTTCTTTACTTGGATGCGTTTATTTTTGGCCTTATTTGCATAAGGGAAAGGGATTGGCTTCTGGATTTAGAGAGCATGTGCGAATGAAGCACATTATCATTTCAATCGTTATCTCATGTCTTGTCGCTATCGTTTTAGTTGGATACCAATTAGCGATCATTTTTTTCGTACTCACGGTGGTCACGCACTATCTGTTTAACCGAATGATTGTCAAACAGCTGGGCGGCTTAACGGGCGATACCTATGGGGCACAAATTGA
Organism: Brevibacillus sp. SKDU10; assembly: GCF_001645205.1. NCBI lineage: Bacteria > Bacillati > Bacillota > Bacilli > Caryophanales > Paenibacillaceae > Brevibacillus > Brevibacillus sp. SKDU10. The sequence goes on from NZ_LSSO01000178.1 coordinate 6,130, forward strand.
ATGCATTGAAATGGTATTGCTTCTTGGGGCGGTCAGCTACCTGTATCACGGAGGTTTTGTCGGATGGTAAAAGTTATTTGGTTACGTCATGCTGTAACGGCTGAAAATCTGGCAAAACAATATATTGGACACTACGATGCACCTTTATCGAACAAAGGAGTCGCACAGGCGCAGCAGGTCGCAAAATTCTTAGCGAATCAACCTCTCACAGCTATTTTTTCAAGTGATTTAATGAGAGCAAAGGAAACAGCGGCTATCGTGGCAGAATTTCACCCAAAACTTCCGGTCCACACCAGTAGTGACTTACGAGAGGTGTTTTTCGGTGAATGGGAAGGATTGACGTACCAGGAGATCGAGCGAATGGATCGGGAGAGAATTTATCAATTTTATGATAACCCGTGGAATGTTGCCCCTCCTGGCGGGGAGAAATTACTTGAATTACAAAAGCGGCTAGAGCAATTCGTAAATAGAGAAATCAGCCCTTACTGTACCCAGACAAACTGTTATTCGAGTGGTACTGAAGAGAGCCTTCAGAAAGAACCAATTTTACTGGTGGTTACTCATGGTGGAATGCTGCGCTTGGTTTCTGCTCTGTTATTGGAAAATGATCCAGGTCGTTATTTTGATTCGTCCATTGGACATGGGCAATTTCTGGTTACGTGTTGTCGGGAAGACGGAGAGTGGGAAACATGCAATTTATAAAAGATTGGTATTTGGATGTAAACGAGAAACGGGTGCTTATTCATTATCCGAAAGGCTTTCGTGCCTGCTCTAGTGCTGTGTTTGGTGGTGGAATTAGCGAGGCGAAGTGGATCTTAAACCAGTATGTGGGAAAGAGCTACTTATCAGATAATCCTCAGGAGGATATTAGAAGGTTTGTTTTGCAAAATCAAGCTATACCTGAACAAACGATTGGATTGTTGACAGCAGCTTGTGTGGAGGATTTAGGAGTCTCTACGTTAAAGGGAGACGAATTTGAGCTTTGTGCAATTGTGACCACCGGTGTCGGCAATGCAGCCAGAGCAGGTACCGTAGAACAGCGCTATAATGCCTATGCAGCAGGTACGATTAATACGGTCGTATTCATTGATGGGAATTTGACAGACGGGGCTCTTGTAAATGCTGTTATTACAGCAACAGAAGCCAAAACGATTGCATTGGCAGAAATGGGAATTAGCGATGGAGAGGGCAGGGGTGCGACAGGAACCACCACTGATGCTATTGTAGTAGCGGCTACATGTGACCAATCACGTTATCAGTCCGTCCATCCCTATGCTGGAACTGCTACGAACTTGGGCCATGCAATCGCTTGTGCAGTAACGGATGCAACTCGCATGGCGCTTACCCGTGAGCAAAATCGAAAAGAGCGTAGGAGTGCAGAATAATTATGGAAATAATGCTAGGAACTAGCTTGTTATGTGCCTATCTATTAGATCTCATTATTGGTGATCCACGTTGGATTCCACACCCCGTGATTGGCATGGGAAAAGTGATTAGCTGGCTGGATTGTCGCATTCGACCAGTATATCAGTCCCTTGTTAACCGCGGGCGTTCGGCCTTTCTCTCAGGTCGATTGCTAGGTCTTTTGTTTCCAGTGGTAGTTGTTGGCTTGGCTTTTTTCGTTCCCTATTATTTGTTAAAGGGACTCGCTAGCATTCATCCGTGGCTGTCTTTTATCGCCGAGGTTGTGTTGATTGCTACCACAATTGCTACTAAAGGACTGGCTCAGGCTGGGCAAAAGATATATGCTGCTTTACAGAAGGGCGATCTAGGAGAAGCTCGATTTCAATTGTCCATGGTAGTTGGGCGTGATACAGAGCAGTTGGATGAGAAGGAAATTTCACGTGGCACTGTGGAAACAGTAGCGGAAAACATTGTGGATGCAGTAACCTCCCCCTTATTTTTTGCCATGCTAGGCGGGGCCCCGCTCGCTATGGCATATAGGGCGGTTAATACGCTAGATTCAATGGTAGGCTATAAAAATGAGAAATACTTGCACCTTGGCTGGGCTTCCGCGCGGCTAGATGATATCTGTAACTATATTCCCGCTCGGATCACCTTTATCTTTTTAATCCTAGCAGCGTTCTTACTGGGAAAGAATTGGAAAGACGCCTGGAAAACAGGAATCCGTGATGCAAGCAAGCACCCAAGTCCAAATAGTGGCTGGAGTGAAGCGGCTGTTGCTGGTGCCCTACACATTCAATTAGGCGGAACCAATACCTATCAAGGGGTTGTTTCTCACCGTGCACTCATGGGGACACCAAAGGTGGAGCTTCATGCTGAACATATTAAACAAACCATTCAGATTCTGTATGCAACCACTTTTTGCTATGCCTTATGCGCTTTCATTTTGCGAGGGTTGCTCTTATACTAAAAGAAGGATCGGTCCGAATAAGGTTGGAGTTTGCATGATTTCGACACGAAAACGGCAGGATTTCTTGCTGCTACGTCGAAATACTATAAAAGAAATGCTAGACTATCGTGTCATCCGAGATTGATGGGGGTTCTTAACCTATGAGCGAAATTAAAAACATAAAAGCTCGCATACCCAAAAAAGTATTAAACCGACTCGTCACCATTTTAAATCCGTATGAGCAGGTTGTTGACGAATTAAAGCTAAAGGTAAAAGGAATAAAATATGGTTTTCTAAAAGGCGGACGCTACTCTCCAATTGAATTTGTAGTTGGGCGAGTCAAGAAAACAGATAGTCTATTACGAAAAGCCCTTCTTAGAGGCATTGATTTTGCCCAAGATGATTGGGAAAAAAGATTGTGTGAGGAAATTACCGACATCGCTGGTATCCGTGTCGTTTGTCGCTATATTGATGATGTGCGGGAAGTGCAGAATCTGTTGATGGAACGGGAAGATTTTGTGGTGCATGACGTTAAAGACTATATTACCAATCCGAAAGAATCTGGCTATCGTAGTATTCATATGATTGGTGATTATACGGTGTACCATGGTAGTGAAAAGAAAGTCTTGCCTTGTGAGGTACAAATCCGGACGTTGGGCATGAACTTTTGGGCAACAAATGAGCATGAATTACGCTATAAATATGACGGAAATATTCCTTCCGACGTATTAGAGCAACTGCATATTGCTTCAACTGTCACTAACCAGTTAGATGAGCTGATGAACAGTTTACGTCAGGAAATTATGACCCCACCAGAGCTTGACACTGATATGGAAGAAAGATTGGAAGAAATCTTCTCCCTTTATGTCAAACAAGATTTTGAATCAGCTGAAGCGTTATACAAGGAACACTTTATTGGGTATGAAGAAGCTTTTCTGGATAATCCAAAATTCCGTATGATCAATGAACTGTTAAGCAAACGGTTTGGAAAATAACAGATGCAGGTATAACAAAAAATAGCCTCAGTCTACGTGACGAGGCTATTTTACTATCAATATAGCATAGATTAATGTTTGTCGATAAGCTACTGGTTAGGTTCGGTTTAGACGAGCCGTTCAGGATTTAATAACTCATTGATTTCGGTTGTTGTCAATTCGGTGTCTCTCGCAACGATTTCTCTGACCGTTTTTTTCTCTTGATAAGCAGTCTTGGCGATTTTGGCGGCTTTCTCATAGCCGATTACAGGATTAAGTGACGTTGCAAGCGCCGTACTCTGCTCAACATAGTACTGACAACGCTCTGCATTCGCTTGTAGTCCTTCTATACATTTTGCACGGAAAACTTCCATTGCGTTCGTCAAAATTTGAATGGAATGTAACAGGTTATATGCAATAACTGGCATCATAACATTAATCTCCAATTGAGCACCCATCGTAGCCGCTGTGATTGTGGCATCGTTACCAATTACCTGAGCACAAACCATATACATCATCTCAGCCATCACAGGATTTACTTTGCCTGGCATAATAGATGATCCAGGCTGAACAGCAGGCAGGATCAGCTCGCCAAGTCCAGTGCGTGGCCCTGAACCAAGTAAGCGTAGATCGCTTGAGATTTTTAATAGATGAATCGCGAGCTCCTTAACAGCATGGCTTGCTTGAATGGCTCCTAAAGTGTTTTGCATAAAAGCGAACCGATCACGCGGCTTTTTAAATGGTAGATCTGTTCGAAGCACAATCTCGCGTAATGTTCGATCAGCGTACTCAGGATGAGCGTTAATCCCAGTACCTACCGCATTCCCCCCGATACCAATCACGTATAGCTCCAGCAGAGCATGGCGAATACTTTTTTCAGCAGTTACGAGTGCTGCTGCATAGCCACCAAATTCCTGCCCTAGTCGGATTGGAACAGCATCCTGTAAATGGGTTCGTCCTGATTTGATAATGGGATCGAATTGTCTGGCCTTCTGTTTTAGAGCGTAATGAAGTCGCTGAAGAGATGGCAACAATTCTTTTTTTATCATCTCGACAGCACTAATATTGATGGCGACATGTATCGTGTCATTCGTTGATTGTGCCATATTCACATGATCGTTAGGATGGACAAGTGTGAAGTCTCCTTTTTGACCGCCTAATATTTCAATCGCGCGGTTTGCGATAACCTCATTTGCATTCATATTTTGAGAGGTACCCGCGCCAGCTTGATAGACATCTACTACAAATTGATCGTCCCATTTGCCATCAATCACTTCTTCTGCGGCTGTAACAATAGCTTTAGAAATATGTTCGGGTAAGTTCCCTACCTCTGTATTTGCAACAGCCGCAGAGGCCTTGATGATTCCTTGCGCTTTAATAAAGGCTCGTGGCAAACGAAGTCCGCTAATGGGGAAGTTATGGATAGCGCGTGTGGTTTGCGCATCGTAATATACAGATCGAGGGATATATACCTCACCTAATGTGTCTTTGCTGATGCGTTCATCCATTTGTAACACCCTTTCCACAAAAAAAATTATGTTAATAATGAAAAGCTAGAAATGCCGTTAATACAACATTTTTACCCATTTTCCCCAGCATTTTATCGATAGAATGTCCAAAATTGCACTTGTTCAATGCCTTTTCCATTTGATAGAGTGGTGAGGTAACTTGTTCGTAGAAAGGATTTTACAAGCATGAAAAAATGGATGAAAACGTTCTTGGCAATCGGTATTTCTCTGATTACGTTTGGAATTCAGCCAAGTTACGCTGCGCAGCCACCAGCCCTGCCGCTTGAAGAAATAAAAGGGGAGGGTGCCATTCTCATAGATGGCTCGTCAGGAACCGTGCTATTTGAGAAAAATCCCCAGCAGTATTTATTTCCTGCTAGTATTACCAAAATCGCCACCGCTATTTATGCTATTGAGAACGGAAATATTAATGATATAGCCACCGTTTCTAATAAGGCGAGAACGGTAGAAGGTTCCCGGGTCTATCTAGCAGAGGGTGAACAAGTATCCATGCGGAATTTACTCTTTGGGTTGATTTTAAATTCAGGTAATGATGCTGCCATTGTGATTGCCGAGCATATGGCTGGTTCCACAGAAGCTTTTGCTGAAAAAGTGAATGCATTTTTAAAAGAAAAAGTGGGAGTGAAACATACTCATTTTACAAATCCACATGGATTGCATGATGAGAATCACTACACAACTGCTGCTGACATGGCTAAGATTGCACAGTATGCTATGAAAAATCCCCTCTTACGTGAAATTGCCGGTACAAAACGTTATGAATGGCACCAAAAAGAATGGGATACCGTGCTGGTCAATCATAATAAAATGCTAACTACTTATGAGGGAACGACAGGTTTAAAAAATGGCTTCACGGATCAAGCACGAAATACTTTGGTGGTTACAGCTAAACGCGGTGATACAGAACTGATCGCCGTTACCATGAAGGCACCATCTAATGTGGTTAGCTATCAGGATGTCCACAAAATGCTCGATTTTGGCTTTGCAAATTATGAATCGAAAAAGATCGTAAATGCAGGACAGTATCTGGTGTATCAACCCCAGAATGATACAGAGAAAGCAGCAAACTTTTATACGGATAAGGATTTATTCATCACGGTTCCCAAGCAGACTACATACGAACAAAAGCTACTTAGCAACGGGGACCTTGTATTGACTTTATCCAACGGAGAAGAGAGAAGGCTACATCTGCAACCTGAAGTACTCCCGACGGCAGTGTCTACTTCAGAGGAAGGCGAGCAGGCTCCTACTCATAATCCAATTGCTCTTTATGGTGTTGTCGTATTCTGGGCGTTACTTAACTTGTTTTTCATCCTTTTCTTCATTCGTTTATTACGCGCGAAACGACGTACGAGGCGTACGAATAATGTGGTGCTGAGAAAACGAGCGAACTAAAAATATACAAGCTCTATGAGCGATAGATGCGACAGAACAATCGGACAAGCCGGTTGTTCTTTTTTTGCAGAAAAAAGTTATAATAGAAAAATAAGTATGATTATTTAAAATATAAACAGATACATAGAAGAATGTAGGAGGGTACTATAATGAGAATGGAAACGTTTACTAGCAAGGGTATCGGCTATTTAAACGAAGATGCGTTGATTGTTCATCCAACCCTCCCTCTATTTGGTGTGGTTGATGGTGTTACTTCATTACATGGTTTCATGAATGATCTTAAACAGACCGATGGATACTTGGCTTCAACAACCATTGCTCGTTATTTTACACAGATACATCGTCAGATTCCGCTGCAAGAGCACATATCGACTGCTAATTTGCTTATACGCCTACATATGCAGGAGGCCGGAATTGATCTTTCTTCCAAACAGAATCTTTGGGGAGCCGCAGTTGGAATCGTGACAATCGAGAAGAACGGCATATCTTATGCTCAGACGGGAGATTGCATGATTTTTGCTGTATATGAAAATGACAATGTACGGATATTAACTCGTCCACAAGTGGAAGTACTGGAAGAACACACATTGCAAAAATGGTGCGAGGGTATTGAGAATGGTTTACTATCTCACACGGAATTAAGCTTGATCATTCGAGATTTGATTATTCAAAATCGTGAATTGCAAAATGAACCGCATGGCTACGGCGTACTAAACGGAGAGAAACAAGCCATAGAATATGTGGAATATGGCAGAATAAATCGTGCTGGAGTAAAGCATGTGGTCATAATTACAGACGGATTGTTTTGGCCGCTAGCCAATCAGGAAAAGCGGGATTGGTCAAGGATGGTTCATAAAATAATAAAGATGGGACTCGAAAACTATGCAAAAGCCTTAACAAAGCTAGAAGGAAGCGATCCAGAATGTGTGAAATACCCAAGATTTAAAACGTCTGATGACAAAACGGGTATTATTCTTACACTATAAGCGAAGATTGGTATAATGGGGAATGAACCAAATGAAAAGGTGGTAATCAGCATGAAGTTATTTTTTCTCTCAGACATCCACGGTTCTTTGACCTATGCGAAAGCAGCCCTAGAAGCATTTGAACGAGAGCAAGCAACCCATATCATCCTAGTGGGAGATGTGATGTATCATGGACCACGCAATGCTCTGCCAGATGGATACAATCCTTCTGAAGTAGCCAATCTACTAAATAGGTATGCTGACAGCATTGTAGCTGTGCGTGGAAATTGTGATTCAGAAGTAGATCAAATGCTCCTTCATTTCCCGATTATGAGTGATTCTCATACAATCGTTATGGATAAACGGCGTATTTTTGTGACACATGGACATATTTATCATGAGGATCATCATCCAGCATTATCGGCTGGAGATGTGTTAATTCATGGTCACACACATATCCCGATGGCCAAGAAAAAAGGAGATCTGTTTATACTAAATCCTGGTTCTGTAGCTATTCCTAAAGAGAATCATCCGCATACATATGGAGTGATTGAGGGTGATCAGTTCTGGATTAAAAGGTTGAATGGAGAAGTGTATATGGAGACTTCACTTATCTAGAACTGATTTGAAAATGAATGCTACTATTGACATATCGGAAAATGTCGATATAATCAACAGTATGGATTATGTTATGATTTTTAAAGCTTTATCAAATGAAACCAGATTGCAAATGTTACATTGGTTAAAGGAGCCAGAGCTGCACTTTCCGCCATCCTCCTGTAATTATGAGAATTTTCCAGGAGGAATCTGTGTAGGACAAATTCAAGAAAAAGCAGGTCTTTCTCAATCAACCACGTCACAATACCTAGCGATTATGCAACGGGCGGGGTTATTAGAGGCTAGACGCTTTGGCCAATGGACGTACTACCGCAGAAATGAAGAAATGCTGCAGAAGCTGGCTACATACTTCCGAGAGGAGTTGTAAAAGAAGAGTGGAACACCGTTTCATTTTTCTTTTTTAAGCTAATATCGAAAATTTCCGATATACCGATTTATAGTGCTGCAGCGATTACACATGAAGCATTTTCAAAAGGAGAGACCCATGAAAATTAGTGTACTGGATCAATCGTATGTAATAGAGGGAGGAACCCCAGAGCTAGCTTTGGAGCAAACGACTGAGCTAGCGCAGTACGTAGATGAAATTGGGTATCACAGGTATTGGGTGTCTGAGCATCATCATTCCGAAGCACTGGCTGGTTCTTCACCAGAAGTTCTTATCGCTTATGTAGCGGCAAAAACGAAAAGAATCCGTGTCGGGTCGGGGGGTGTAATGCTTCCTCATTACAGTGCTTATAAAGTGGCGGAAAATTTTAATGTTTTAAGTGCTTTGGCTCCAGGGCGTATTGACGTAGGAATTGGCCGTGCTCCAGGGGGAATGCCGCTTTCAACTAGAGCTCTACAGGATTTACAGGCGCGCGATATTGATACCTTTCCAGAGCAAGTCCAGCATCTGACTAGCTATATTGATGACAAATGGAGGGAAAAGCAGCCTTTGCCAGGATTGAAAGCTACCCCAGTCCCATCGCATAAGCCTGAAATCTGGATGCTTGGATCTAGTGACAATAGCGGAATTGTAGCTGGTCAATTGGGATTGCCATATGCATTTGCTCATTTTATCAATTCCCAGCCAGGGGCGATGGATCAGGCTATCAGTCATTATCTACGTACATTTCAAGCATCATCACGTCTTATGCAACCGAAAGTACTGGCTGAGTTAGAAGCAATGAAGCATTCTATTCTAATCGGATCTGTAAAAACCATTGCCCTCAAAATCAGAGCGCTACAAGAGCGATATCCGATTGAAGAATTGATGGCCGTTTCTCCTATTTATGATATAAATGCCCGTAAACGATCCTATGCTTTATTACAGCAGGCTGTTTCTGAAGCCGATACGGGTAAACCATACCGCTAAAAAATCATTCAAATATATGCAAAAAAACAAAATCGAGGAGGAAGTAGGATGACTGTTAAATTATTTCAACCCTATCAATTAAAAGAGGTTACATTGAAAAATCGGATTGTCATGGCTCCTATGTGCATGTATTCTGTAACTGAAAAGGACGGAAAAGCTACCGACTTTCATATTACACACTATACAACGCGCGCAGTTGGACAGGTAGGTCTTATAATCGTGGAAGCAACTGCTGTTGAAGAACAGGGACGGATTTCGGAATTTGACCTGGGGATATGGAATGACAACCACATAGCTGGATTACATAAAATTGTCGAGCAAGCACATCAGTACGGAGCTAAAATAGGAATTCAATTAGCCCATGCTGGGCGTAAAGCAGAGGTTCCTGGTTCCATCTATGGACCATCTGCGATTGCATTTGATGAGAGCAGCCGTGTTCCAGAAGAAATGTCAGTTGAAAAAATCAAACAGACAATAGAAGCATTTAAGCAAGGTGCAGTGAGAGCTAAACAAGCGGGTTTTGATGTCATTGAAATTCATGCGGCGCACGGGTATTTATTACATGAATTTTTATCGCCGCTCTCTAATCAACGAACAGACGAATATGGGGGCTCTCAGGAAAATAGATACCGCATGTTATCCGAAGTAATAACAGAGGTAAAAAGTGTTTGGGAAGGACCATTGATGGTGCGTGTCTCCGCTACCGATTATACAGAAGGAGGCTTAACCATCGAGGATCACGTACAATTCGCAGCTTGGATGAAAGACCAGGGCGTGGATCTCATTGACGTTAGCTCTGGTGCACTTGTACGGGCAGCTATTAATGTGTATCCAGGCTATCAAGTAAAATTATCAGAACAGATCAAAGAAGAGGCGAACATCCCCACTGGTGCTGTAGGGTTAATTACCTCTCCGTTACAGGCAGAGGAGATTTTACAAAATAATCGTGCAGATATAATCATCTTAGGCCGCGAGCTGCTGCGAAATCCATACTGGGCTAGAGGTGCGGCAGATGAATTACAAGTAGAGATTGAGGCACCTAGACAGTATCAAAGGGGCTGGTAAGCTAAAATTGTGACCACATCAATTTCTTACAAGCTGTAAATAGATTAACCATGAGAAGCTAGTAATCCTTTTAGCATATAGGATTCTAGCTTTTTTTTGTAAAATGATTGCCTAAATCGATCTATGATACTTTAAGAATGTATAGAAAACCAGCAATTAGTTTGACCTTAAAGATAAAATGTTATAAGTTATAGTATATATATGAAATATATTTCTGATAATTTAAATAAAATCTAAACGATTTCATAAAGAGGGGTTACTATGCCAATTCCTAAGAATTACACTTCTTCTATTCGATTAACTGCGAAAGAAAAAGCCTTTCGTCAGCTACAAAGCTGGATTATCGATGGAACCTTAGAGCCAGGGGAGAAGCTATATGATGCTGAAATTGCAGAAGCGATCGGGGTGAGCAGGACTCCTGTGAGGGAAGCCTTTCAGCTACTAGAGGTCCAAGGCTTTATTGAAACATATCGAGGACGGGATACAAGAGTTACTACTGTTTCAAAAGAAGATGTAGAGACAATGTATTTACCACTTGCTTCACTTCAAGCATTAGCGGCCAAATTAGCTGCGACTGCAATTACAGAAGAGCAAATTGTCATATTAAACGAGATCAATGCCAGCTATAAACAGGCAATCTGCGAAAAAGATGTACCAAAAATTGTAGAAATGGATAGTCAATTTCATACATGTATTTTAGAAATTGTGGACAATCCATATATCATCAATTTTACATCTGTTCTTCAGCTGCATATTCAACGCTTAGAATATATCTTTTTTAAGCAACAGCACATTCCTAAGGAAGAGTCTATTGATGAACATGAGAGAATCGTACAAGCTTTTGTCCAGAAAAATGGAAAACTAGCTGCAGAGATTATGGAACAAAATTGGCTGCGTCCTATGAAAGAAGTATATCAGCTGATGTAATGATATTAATAATCTTGAAGATGAACAGATCAGTGAGGAGACCATATGAAAACGGAACAGATTGCAATGTCGAGAAAATTCGGAGTTACCCTCGTACTAACAGGGGCTATGCTGTGGGGAATATCTGGGACTGTTGCTCAATATTTGTTTCAGCAACAAGGCTTCAGTCCTGAGTGGTTAGTCGTTATACGTCTTTTACTGTCGGGTATTATTCTATTAGCAGTTGCCTATAGAAAAGAGAAACAAAATATCTGGGGCATATGGAAAAATACCAAAGAGCGACTCAGCCTTATCTTGTTTGGTATTTTAGGAATGTTAGCTGTTCAATATACTTATTTTGCAGCTATTAAGCATGGAAATGCAGCGACAGCTACTATTCTTCAATATTTGGCCCCGGTGCTAATTACATGCTACGTGGCGATTCGTCTAAAAAGGCTACCCACTTTAAAAGAATTACTAGCTGTCGTTCTAGCTTTATTAGGAACGTTCTTACTGGTTACACATGGAAGCATCAATAGCCTTTCTATTTCTGGATTAGCATTATTCTGGGGAGTAGCCTCGGCGGTAGCATTGGCTTTCTATACATTACATCCACATAAGCTTCTTGCTAAATGGGGAGCAGCTATCGTAGTAGGCTGGGCGATGCTAATAGGAGGTATCGGCTTTAGTTTTGTTCATCCCCCTTGGAGGCTGGAGGGACAATGGTCGATTTCTTCCACTCTAGCCGTACTGTTTATTGTACTATTTGGAACACTGATTGCCTTTTACTGTTATTTGGAAAGTCTTAAGTACCTTAGTGCCCCCGAAACTAGTTTATTAGCTTGTGTAGAGCCTGTTTCTGCCGCCGTCCTATCAGTGATTTGGCTGCAGATACCCTTTGGTTTAACGGATTGGTTGGGTACCCTGTGTATTCTTATTACCATTGCCATCCTATCCTTGGGTGGGCATAAGGAAACAGCTAGGACCAATTAGCTCCTCCAATTTATCGAAACGAAAAAAGCCGGTATCCCGATAGGGAATACTGGCTTCGTGTTTTTATGAATAAAAAAGAAAAGCTGTTCTCTGCAGGGGCAAATTCCTGAATACCTCCGTTTTTGACTCCACTAAGCTATAACACTGCTGAACAGTTCATCTGATACGGCTATACAGCTATGACTAATAGAGAAATCTCCACAAATAAAAGGTGGCATAGGCTTCCCAATTTGTCCATGTCGCAGAAAGTTTTAAAATTTCTGCTTTCGTGGGCTTTTGTAGAGTGCCCTGAAGATATTTAATCGCATTGTGTAAACCTACATCATCTATCGGAAAAGCGGAGGGCATTCTCAGGCAACGCATTAAAACGTAATTAGCAGTCCATGGTCCAATGCCACGGATTTTGACAAGCATGTTTTCCGCTTTTTTATAATCTCCGCAGTTTCCTAATTGCTCTTTGGTTATTTTACCTTCCACCATAAGCTGAGCTACACCAATCAAATACTCACATTTTTTACCTGTCATTTGTAATCCCTTCAAGTCTTCCATTGTCAGAGCAGCGATATCATGCGGGGAGGGGAATATCCAATACGTTTCACCATCACATTCAATGCTTCGGCCAAAGGCTTCCACCAGTCGTCTTTTCAGCGTATAAGCGAAGGGCAGATTGATTTGCTGTCCGATAATTCCCCAGCAGATTGCTTCGAACAGATCAGGAATTCCAATATTTCGTAAGCCAGTAAAATGAGTAACTGCTCTTTGTAGCAATGCATCTGATTTAGCCAAATCGTAAAAAGGGCGCAAGTCTGTATCCAAATCAAACCAATCTCTTACATAACGGGCTACCTCGGCTCGTATCCATTTGCAGGATGGCATTGTAGTCCCTAGAAAGCGAATATGCAGCATGTTATCCTGATCTGAGCGTATTTCTACTACAGGTGTTTCCTCTTCAATGGGAATAGCTCTGTAAATTCGTTGGTTTTTACAATAAAATAAGCATTCATTAGGCTCTTTTGATAAATATTTCATATTTTCGTTAAAGCTGAATTCCTTTGGCACAACCAGTGTTAGCTCACTCTGTTTATCCGTCCAAGCGCCTATAGGAAGAGTGGAACAGCATTTTTTACAAGGCCGGTATCCTGCCTGTTCAGCATTCGCTCGCGACTGAAATCGAATCGTGTTTTCTGGATGAAACTTTTCCATACACCATGGGAAACAATATATCTTCTCTATTTTTTTACCAGTGAAATAAGGAGCATCCCACTTTGGGCAACTGGTTGTTTTTTCCATGAAAAATCCTCCATTCCATGCAATACAAGCACACTACTAGTTGTAACATAAAAGGCTTCTATAAAATTTCACTATCTTGCTATTACAATCATAAAATCGCACATAGGTTCGTTCTGGAGGGTATACTGTGGATGGAGGTGAACCAGATGAGAGATATCCAAAGGCAAGGAGAGAAGTATCATTATCTAACCGATGAAAAGTGGCAAGCAATCATTAATAACGATGCATCGTACAATGATATATTTTTTTATGCGGTGAAAACTACAGGTATCTTTTGCAGGCCTTCTTGCAGGTCTAGAGAGCCTAAAAAGGAAAATGTTCGAATATTTTTTAGCGCAGAAGAGGCGCTGTCAGAAAATTTTCGACCTTGTAAGCGGTGCAAGCCAACAGGACAACGTTTGCCTGATGTTGAATGGGTGGCACAGATTACGGATTATATCAAAAAGAATTACAGTGAGGTATTAACGCTAGAACTATTAGCAGATATATGTCATGGAAGTCCTTATCATATGCATCGAACATTTAAACGCATTAAGGGAATGACCCCAATTGAATATATTCAACAGACAAGAATAAATAAAGCCATGGATTATCTCATTCAATCTGATAAGACGATTACCGACATTGCAATGACTGTGGGGATGCCCAACACACCGTACTTCATCACTTTGTTTAAGAAAGTAACAGGACAGACGCCTAAAAAATTTCGTCAGTTAAATAAGGACATGGAGGTGTTGCAAAGTGACAGCAAAAAGTAAACAGATCATTTATTATTCAAGGCTGGTGCATTCGGAATGGAACCTATACATTGCTGCTACAGCGGAGGGACTTTGTTATGTAGGTTCGCAAAATCATCCTTTTGCGGAATTGGTGAATTGGGTAAGGAATCGGTTTCCGAAAGGTGAATTGGTGCATAGTAATGAAAATTTACAAGGCTATGCAGCAGAATTGGTTGAGTATTTTCAAGGCAATCGTAAAGACTTCTCTATAGACTTTGATTTATATGGTACGCCATTTCAGCTTGCGGTGTGGAATGCCCTTTGTGAAATACCATATGGGCAAACCCGTTCCTACTCCGATATTGCGCTTCAAATACAAAAACCAAATGCAGTGCGTGCTGTGGGCACAGCAATTGGTGCTAATCCTGTTTTAATTACGGTTCCCTGCCATCGGGTGATTGGGAAAAATGGCTCACTTACGGGCTATCGGGGTGGGTTGGAAATGAAAACCAAGCTTCTGAGCTTCGAAAATGAAAATAGTTTGATAGAGGAGAGTAAGCAATATGCCTGATTGCCTCACAGAACGGATTGCCGCCATAGATTGGAATAAAGTGCAACGGACGATGGATGAACAGGGCTATGCTACAATTCCAGCTTTCTTAGCGAAGAAGGAATGTAATGAAATAATTAACACGTATGAAAAAGAAGAGTATTTTCGGAACACGATTGATATGGCTAGATTTCGATTCGGCATCGGGGAGTATAAATATTATCAAGCTCCCCTTCCTGATTTGTTGCAACAGCTTCGTGAAGGCTTCTATCCTGAATTGGCTAAAACGGCTAATCGATGGCTGAAGCAGCTTGATCATGAGGCATGTTACCCACCTTTGCTCTCAGAATTTCTCACTGAATGCCATCAGCAGGGGCAGACAAGATCAACACCCTTAATCCTTAAATACGAAGCTGGAGGTTATAATTGTCTGCATCAGGACTTGTATGGAGATGTCTACTTTCCATTTCAAGTAGTATTCGCCCTCTCTCAAAAAGAGATAGATTATACAGGCGGCGAGTTTTTGTTGCTGGAACAACGGCCAAGGGCGCAAAGTCGAGGGCATGTGATAACCCTAGAACAAGGATCAGGACTAATTTTTCCTACTAATAATCGGCCTGTACTAGGTTCACGAGGTTATTATAAGACCAAGATAAGGCATGGTGTCAGCACGATTACTTCTGGTACAAGATATACGCTTGGTATTATTTTTCATGATGCAAAGTGATCTGTGCCTAACAAATATACCTAAAACATGCTAATATGCAGCAAAAGGGGCGACTGAGATGAAGAGTGAGTTTTTTTATAAATATCCCAAAACACTGCTAAATAAAGGGACAGGCTTTCTTTCCGATTACACTCATTCGTTGAATCCTTATACTGGTTGTTCCTTTGGGTGTTCCTATTGCTATGTACGGCAAATGCCTGTATCAATATTTCGTAAGGAGGAGTGGGGAACCTGGGTGGACATCAAACAGGAAGCGGCAAATGTATTACGTAAGGAGCTCAGAAGGGAAAAAAGCAAAGGGAAGGTAACTATATTCATGTCATCGAGCACAGATCCTTACCAACCAATTGAACATAAGGAAAAGGTGACAAGATCTCTTTTGGAGGTCATGCTGGAGAACCCTCCTGATTTTTTATTTATCCAGACCCGCAGTCCTCTTGTTAGTCGAGACATTGATTTATTATTACGATTAGAGAAGAAGGTTCGAGTAAGCATGACCATAGAGACGGATCGAGAGGATATCCGTAAGCATTTTACACCTCATGCACCACCTATTCCTGCCAGATTAAAGGCACTTCAGCGTTTAGCAGATGCAGGTGTACCGACCCAGGCAACCATTGCTCCACTATTGCCCAGCAGTGAAGAATTCCCTGATAAGCTACGAATGTTGGTTGATCGCATCTGTATAGATGATTATTTTATGGGGGACGGTAGTGGAGGAAGACGAACTAGGAATCTGGGGATCGACTCGCTCTATCATAAGCTAAATCTATTCGAATGGTATCATCCCTCTGCCTATAAATTGGTGTATGAGCGATTTAAACGTGTTTTTCCCACTGATCAGGTATTCTTAAGTCAGAAGGGGTTTGCTCCTTACTGAAAAATTCAACGATTAGTTTAGTAGCATGTAGCGTCCTGTTAGGGAGGCTATTTTTTTGTGTGAAAATGAATAATCAATTGGAGTACGGCTCGAAATTTTCCAAAATAGTTTTCCAAATGGTTGTTGTAGCAGGGGTGATTTCCATTAAAAGTAAGTTACCTTTCATACAATTTGAAAACATTAGGATTGTCATTGTGTCTTGAAGAATATGAGAGCAATTTTTTATTAACATAGGT
>NZ_LSSO01000179.1:0-17143 GCF_001645205.1 Brevibacillus sp. SKDU10
TAAGGATATTTTAAAAACAATTCTTATCCTTTGTACTCAACAAGGTAGTAGTTTTTCTTCCCGCGGCGAATTACCAGATACTGACCGCCTAGAAGCTCTATATCGGCCAGCTTGGTTTCTAAATCAGTGAAACGAACATCATTTACCGTGATAGCATTGTTGTTCAGATATTCGCGGGATTCACGTTTTGATTTAGCTGCACCTACTTGAACTAGTACATCTACCATTGTTAGCTCTCCATCCTCTAGAGTAGTAGATGGCACATCGCTGAAGCTATCAGCAATTTCAGATGGTGTTAGCTCTTTTAGTCCCCCATTAAACAGAGCAACAGAAATTTCTTCCGCACGTTTCATTGCTGCTTCCCCATGAACCAGACTAGTTACTTCACGAGCTAGGGTACGTTGCGCTTCACGTTTTTCCGGTTCAGTTGCTACTGCATTTTCTAACGCATTCAACTCTTCCATGCTTAAGAACGTAAAGTATTTTAAGAACTTCACAACATCACGATCATCCGTGTTTAACCAGAACTGATAGAATTTATATGGAGAGGTTTTGCTAGCATCTAACCATACTGCTCCACCTGCTGTTTTACCAAACTTTGTACCATCACTCTTAAGAACCAATGGTAACGTCAAGCCAAATACTTTTTTCGCTTCCGTCTGATTTTCATTATCTTGGTTCGCACGTCGAATGAATTCTGTACCAGCAGTGATATTTCCCCACTGGTCACTACCGCCCATTTGCAATTCACAGTTATGGGTTTGGTTTAACTTCCAGAAATCGTACGCCTGCATAATCATATAGCTAAACTCAGTGAAAGAGATTCCGTTTTCCAAACGAGCACTTACAGAATCTTTAGCGAGCATATAGTTAATCGAAAAATGTTTTCCAATATCACGAAGGAATTCAATCAGGGTTAGCTGTCCTAGCCAATCATAGTTATTAGCCATGATCGCTGGATTACCCTCACGTTCAAAATCCAAAAAACGCTCTAATTGTTTTTTCAGCTTGTTGGAATAGCCTTTTACAACCTCTGCTGTGTTTAATGAACGCTCTGTAGAACGACCGCTTGGATCGCCAATCATACCTGTCCCCCCACCTACTAGGGCGATTGGCTGATGACCTGCCTGCTGAAAGCGGCGTAATGTTAAAATGGGAAGAAGGTGCCCAATATGTAAGCTATCAGCAGTTGGGTCAAAGCCCGTATACAGTGTGAGCTTACCTTGTTGAAGACGCTTTGTTAGTTCTTCTTTATCTGTTGTTTGGTAGATCAGCCCTCTGCTTTCTAGCTCTTGAATAATATCCATTGCTACCTAATTCTCCTTTGCAATAATTTGTGTAATTTGTATATCATAGCATAAGTTCGCACAGATTTTTATATTGTACCAAAAAAAATATTTACAAGCGATAAAGACGAAAATAAATATGTTTCATTATAGCTCATGGAAGATACAAGCTTTTACCTATTTTTTGATTAAATAGCGATTAACAGGCCTGCCAACCCCACCATATTGAACATCACGCTCCACCATCTGTATACGTTCCAAGTATTCGAGATAACGCCTAGCTGTAACACGGGCAAGCCCCACATGCTCAGCTACCTCCTCAGCCGACATGGACTGCTTTTGTTCAACCATGAATTGTTTGATTTGTTGCATGGTGATCGAATTTAAGCCTTTTGGCAATTCCTGCTGCTGATGCTCTTGTTTAGCGGTTTGTCCAAATAAGAGAGAATCTAGTTCGGATTGTGACATTGTGGATTGTTCGCCTGTCTGCTTCGCATATTTACTGAAATTATCAAGTGCTTGCTTTATTCGTTCAAATTTAAACGGTTTCATAATATAATCAAATGCGCCGTGACGCATCATGGTTTGGATAGTCTCCATGTCTTTAGCGGCAGTAATTACGATTATCTCTACTGGATTATCGCCACTACGCAATTGTTTTACTGTCTCAATACCATTTTGGGAGGGCATGAAAATATCCATGATGGCCAAATCCGGCTGTAGCTCTTGAATCATAGAAAGTCCTTCCAATCCATTAGAAGCCACTCCTATTACCGTAAATCCTTCCACCTGTTGGATAAACAAGCGATGCAATTCCTGGACCATCGGATCGTCCTCGATAATAACGACACGAAACATACTCATTTCTCTCCTTTCATGGGAAGCTGAATGAAAAAGGTAGTTCCATATCCCCTTTCAGAGTCAACCGTAATTTCCCCACGCCCTTTTGTAACTAGCGTTTTTACCAAATATAGTCCTAATCCCTGATTATGCTCGTATTTGGTTGTAAAACCTCGCTCAAACACGCGTTCTTTGGTACTGGCATCCATTCCAGTTCCATTGTCTTCTACCATTAATGACAAGCTTTCCTCGTCTTGGTGTATGCTGATAAATAAATGCTTGTCTTCCCTCTTTGACATGGTTAAAGCGTCAAAAGCATTTTCAACTAGATTACCAATGATCAGCACAAAATCATGGTGATCCATCCTGTTAGGAAATGCATAGAATCTACTTTTTCGGTCGATTTCCACCTGTATGCCCAGTTCTTTGCCTCGACCCACTTTACTGAGTAATAAACCTGAAAGATTATCGTCATAAATATTTTCAGTCAGGAAGCTGCTTAGCTCCTCATGTTTTTCGGAAACATCAAAAACGTATTGCAAGGCTTTCTCTGCTTGATTTAATTGGAGTAAGCCTGCGATGGTATGCATTTTATTGCGATGCTCATGATTTTGTACCCGCAGTGCTTCTACAAACGCTTTCACTCCCGTTAATTCTTCAGCAATTTTGGCAAACTCTGTTCGATCCTGAAAGATTGCAAGTGCCCCTACCGTTTTATTATTTACCTTAATGGGGACACGATTGGACCAAATGACGGCATGCTGCATTTGCAATTCCTGATTGTAGATAGGCTGATCTAAACGTAAAATTTCCGGCAGTCTGGAATCGGGGATTACATCATTAATTTTTTTACCGATCACATCCCCTGTAACACGAAAGATTCGCTTGGCGTGCTCATTAAAAATCGTAATCGTTAAAGCGTTATCAATCGCAATCACACCTTCATGCATGGCTTGAAAGGTTGCAGTGCGTTCAATTAATAACCGGGCAATTTCCTGGGGCTCTAGATTTAACAGTTGCTTTTTCATATGCCGGGCTAACTGCCATGAGCCTATTACGCCAAACAAGAGAGATAGAAACAACGTGATGGTGATGCTCTCTTTTTGATTGACCAGCATTTCATATAAAGTAGGCAGCATATGTCCTGTCATAACTACCCCAATCTGACGGTGCTCGGCATTCATAACAGGTACGTAAGCCCGTAAAGCCACCCCAAGTTCCCCTTTTACCTTCTGCACAAAGGTGTGTTCCGCAAAGGCTGGCCCGGCTTCTTTCCCGGTAAAAACTGTGCCAATTCGCTCTTCCATCACATCCGATAAACGAATTCGGTTCATCGACAATACAACAATATAGCTCACATCATTTACAATCTGGATGCGTTTCGTCGTTGATTGAATCGACTTCCAGCCATCTGGTTTTACTATATTTTCTGCTATCGCAGGTATTTCAGCAACGGTACGCGCAGTAACCAGCAACCGTTGCCCTAACTCTGATTCTATCTCCATTGACATTTTTCCGATAATAATAATTCCCCCAATCAAGAGAGAAAATAGTACAATACCAAAGGAGAGAATCGTAATTTTCCAATGAAGTTGTAGGTTTTTGAGCAGAATCTTCACAATCCTTCCGCTATCATCTTTATTTTTTCTATTTTGAAATAGATTGACAGATTCTTCAACTAGGAAAGCAGGTGAATTGTTTGAAATCAGTTGTCGGTATTTTTTCCTTTATCCTGATCGGGCTTTTAACAGCTTTGTTCATCGGTTTTCGTACAGAATTAATTCCTGGAACTAAACCTCTTGACGAGGAACAAAGCGGACTAAAACATCGAGTTATCATAAAATTTAGTCATGTAGTAGCAGAAAATACTCCGAAGGGCTTGGCCGCTGAGAAATTTGCTCAATTAGTCAAAGAGAAAACAAACGATCAGGTTGAGGTACAAGTATTCCCAAATGGTATTCTCTATTCAGACAAGGATGAGTTTGAAGCTTTAGCTAATGGTGAGATTCAGATGATCGCCCCGGCCTTTTCTAATCTGTCTAATGTAATACCGCAGTGGCTTGCACTAGATTTGCCGTTTGCTTACCCCGATCAGGATTCCATTCATCGAGTCTTTGATGGTGAGATTGGTCATCTCCTGTTTCAAACACTAGAGCAAAAAAACATGCATGGCTTGGCCTTTTGGAGCAATGGATTCAAACAGGTAAGCAGCAATCAGCATCCCTTGCTTCGCCCTGCTGATTTTACTGGACATGCCTTTCGCATTTTACCCAGTAAAGTCCTTGAAAGCCAATTTAAGCTGTTAGGGGCTAATACCGTAGCCATGCCCTTCACAGAGGTCTATCGCAATATTGAATCGGGTTACGTCAATGGACAAGAGAATACGATTTCGAACATTTTCACGAAGCATCTGGATCAAGTACAGCCTTATATCACTATCAGTAACCATGGATATTTGGGTTATGCGGTCATTGTAAATAAAGACTTTTGGGAAGAGCTTGAACCACAAACCCGAGATCTGTTAACAGAAGCTTTAGCAGAAACAACAGCTTGGAACCGGCAACGAGCAATTGAGATGAACAGACAGCAATTAGCTTTATTACGCCGAAAAAAGGACGTTTATATTCAAACGCTGGCACCCGCACAAAAAGAAGCTTGGTTTGCTACACTCCAGCCCATATACAAGCAATTTGAACCATTCATCGGTAAGGAGCTCATGCAAAAGATAGCTGACTTGAAGGCACAAAAATAAGAGCTTATCACTTATAGCCGCAAGGGAGAAAATACGCCAAATTATCTGTGATAGGCCCGCCTAACCGATATCCAAAGGCAGAGGCCTGACCATTGATAAGAAAGCTTCCAACCATGAGGTGTCCCTTGACGATTTTTTCAACGGTCTGGACATAAGTAGTTGGAAGCGGTACATATTTCTGATAAACAGACAAAAAGTCGGCATATGATTTGTTCCTATCTTCATGGAGAATGGCATCATCCTTCATAATCTGCACGGTATCCCCCTCTCTTCCAAAGGCAGGCTTTTGTACATAAGCTACTCCTTGTTCTCGGAAAAGATCAGGCTCTAAATAAGTGGGTAAAAAGTGTTCACCAATCCAAGCGTGTTCCTCAGTTGAATAAAAAGGATGCTGCTCCTCATGCAGTCCCCAAATAACAGCCTGGATCGCTTTACTTTGCAACAAAAATGCTGAGATTGGGTTAAGTATAGCCAGCTTACGCAGAGCTACTAATTCAAGGAGCATCTCACCAACGGGTTCTTTGGTAATCGGATCATAGTCAACCAGCATTTGCTCAATGGGGTATGTTTGACGGTATAAAAGATCAATGCGTTGGCCGTCAGCATCATATAGCCCCTTCCCCTCGACGATTTGTAGTTCATGAAGAGGTACATAGCGGCTAGGCAAAGGTGCCAATTCACGTAAATACTCTGCTGTATACCGATCTTCCGGGTTATCAGCATGCGAGGTAAATACGATATGCGGAGTCTCTACATGGTTTGGCACCATGCCCTCAACGCTCATAAAAATCGCAGCTTGAACAGCCTGCTTGAGCCTTTTTTCCTCCCCTTCATTGGGGTTTTTATAACCAAATTCCTTACAAATCCGATCATTTACAAAGAATAATTCCTTCAAAAATGTGGGCGTGTCACTATTGATTTCGAGGACAACATATCGTTGATCGACCTGTACGAGGTCTAACCTTGCAATAACACTCTCTACCTTGATGTGGTGAATACGCAAAAAACGCAAGGAGCTAGCAGGAAAGCCTAACGAAAGCAGTAGATCATCATCTAGCTGACGCATTAACTCTGCTGTTTTAAAGAATAAATGCCCTACCCGATTAGTCGTTTTTCGAATGGTAGAGGCTTCTTGCTCTGTCACCAGGTGCATGTCGTATAAGCTATACTCCTGACCGTATAAATCTGCCCAATAATGTGGGATCTGCTGATAAAATTGCTTTCTTTTCTCTTTATGATTCATGAAGGAGAGTCGCATCCTTTTCTATCGTAAGAGCGTATGTCATAATCAATCTATCAGATGAAAGGGTGATTTATATCCATACGTGTACGTGTTATATCAAACAAAAGGAAGATGAATTCACGGCCTTTGCCGAATACCATTCTACAGAAATCGGAGAGGATGGTATTTTAGCTCGTCACTTATGCCACTATCTCGTTAAAGATGGGAAGCAATATCAGCTTCTTTCAAATGAGATGGAGGAAAATAGAGAAATCCTCATTTATGAATACCAAGGAAGTGCAGAATACTTTCACGACGAGCTGTTTAACAAGAATAAAGGGGTTCTCATTGAGTTTCGGAGACTGCTAGCCGCTGGCGATACAGAGCTTCTAAGCCACATAACCGTCCGTCATCATATGGATGTGGTCCGTTATTTGTTGAAGGATTATATCCATATCCCAGAGCTAGGACATTTCGAGGTGGATTCTACCGAAATTGATGAAGATCGCGGTGTCTACGTCATTTATGTGGTGTAGCATTTCGAGTATTTTTACGCTTTCCCGAATGAATTTTTTATTCTGGGAAATTCATCACCCGGGAAAGCGCAAAAGCTGATTCGCTTCGACAACTTTTTCCGTATCAGCCTAATAGGTCAAGCATTGCCCTACTATCCAGCCAATTGATAACGATAGCATCATTAAAAGTATTCCGACAGCCGTATTATTCTTCTCTATGGCTTCCCGAATGCTAAATCGAATCGTAATGAGTTCAGCTAGATAAGAGAAAATGATTTGAGCTACTATTCCAACTCCGCTCCAAATCACCATATCCACCAAGGAGACGGAATTGGCCACAGCAGAACCGAGTACATACGCAAGACCAAGCATTTTTCCACCAAGGGTCAATGCGGCTGCCTGATTATTATTCGCAATTAATTCAAACTCTTTTACTCTTGTAGTGCTGACAACAAACAAAACCAATCCAATTAGCATCATGGCAAAAGCTGTGCCAGCATAGCTTAAAAAATTTATGACTAAAGACATGAAAGCATCACTCCTGTATGTTATATCCTTTTGTTTGCTCTAAAGAGCACTCTTTAGGACTAGCTTCAGCCACCCGAAGAATGGGACCCGCTACCAAATCCGCTTCGAGATGAGCTTTTAAAGCTGGAGCTATTCCTGTAGCTTTTATATGAGCTGCTCTCATAGAGCTGGTTTTTATTACTGTAATAGGAGCCTGCATGATAGTAGCTACCATGATAAGACGAGCTCCTATCTGAACACTTGTATACATCGTCATCCCCGTCATAATCCCACGAGCCACAATTACGATCCTCTGGTAACGATGGCCGAGACTCTGAGGAGGAACATCCTGCTATGCCCATCGACACGAGCGCGACGGCTGCTACCTTAGAAACCACTTTTTTTGTTTGATTCATGGTGATCCTCCTAATCCTTCCTTTTCCAGCTTTATTGGTGTCTTACCTATCGCACTTTTCTATAAAAACTCCCTCCAAACCTCTTTTGGTACTACTAGCTGAGCTTTTGTTTCCAAATCCGTTACTTTCTGCGAAGGAAGATGAATTGGTTCGACAGCTCGAACTTTTTCTATACGTATGATCATTTGATGGTTACATGCTGCTTAATTGATTACTGAACATCGCCTCTATACATCAGTTGATTATAATGGGAGGAGTTGCTGTCTGTACAGCCATAAACTTCCATATTATATATAAATTTATAATAATTAAAATCTATCTCTTCTGGGATGCTCATAGCAAACAATGTATTGTCCATTATGGTTCACTTATTGTCCAAACGACTTGATTTGTTCATGACCAAAAAAACCAAAAAGAACAATAAGACCATATTCTTTTATAACTTCCCAAAAGCTTTTACAATAAATTCAGATAAATAAAGCGCTTACAAACAAAGGAAGTGAACTATCCATGAAAATATTGAAAAATTTAACGTTCCAGGTTATTACGGGTGTAATTTTAGGTATTATAATTGGTTTTATCTTCCCCGAATTTGGAGCTAAACTAAAAGTCCTAGCAGACGTCTTTATTAAAATGATCAAGATGGTTATTCCACCCATTGTATTTTTCACAATCGTTCATGGTATTGCTGGTATGGGAGACATGAAAAAGGTAGGCAGAATAGGCGGAAAGGCGTTGCTCTACTTTGAAATTGTAACAACACTAGCACTTGCGATCGGAATTTTTGTCGTTAACATCATAAAACCAGGCGTGGGCATTGATACATCAAAAGCTGCTAGCACAGATATCTCAAAATACACCTCATCTGCAACTGAAAGTGGTAGCTTTTTGGACTTCCTTGTTAATATCGTTCCAGACAATGTAGTAGGTGCTATGGCAAAGGGCGAATTGCTTCCTATTTTATTCTTTGCGGTACTGTTCGGAATTTCATTAACGGCAATGGGGTCGCAGGCGAAGCCGGTTCTACACTTATTTGAGAAGCTGGCACAAGGATTCTTCGGGGTTGTTAACATGATCATGCGCCTCTCCCCAATCGCAGCATTTGGAGCAATGGCCTACACAATCGGTAATTTTGGTATCAAATCTTTGATTAACCTAGGCCTTCTGATGAGCTCTGTTTACCTAACCATGTGCTGTTTTATCATCGTAGTATTAGGTCTTATCGCAAAAGCCTACAAATTTAATATCTTCTCCTTTATCCGTTACATTAAGGAAGAAATTTTATTGGTTGTTGGTACCTCTTCTTCAGAATCTGCCCTACCCGGCATGATGCGCAAGCTTGAATCGTATGGTTGCTCCAAGTCCGTAGTAGGCCTAGTGGTCCCAACTGGGTATTCCTTTAACCTTGACGGAACCTCTATATACCTGTCAATGGGAGCCATCTTCATTGCTCAAGCTTATGGTATTGACCTTACAATCTGGCAGGAAATTACCCTATTGGCTGTGCTGATGCTCACTTCAAAAGGTGCTGCCGGTGTTACAGGCTCTGGTTTAATTACACTTGCTGCCACTCTAGCTGCTTTTCCAATGATTCCAGTTGAAGGAATCGCATTATTAATAGGTGTAGATCGGTTTATGTCTGAAGCGCGGGCTGTCACTAATTTAATTGGTAACGGTGTTGCTACTGTAGTGGTTTCCAAATCGGAGAAAGAATTCCATCCCATGATGCCTTCTCATTCAGAATCTACAATCGCCTCGTAATTCAATTGTTAAAAGCCTAAGAGTACACCCTATCTCTGCCATCGAAAAAGCGTTCTCTCCTCTACAGGATCACGAACGCTTTTTTCGATGGATAACCATTATACTCCAAACAGCCGTGACAAGTAGGGATTCAGAAATAATCCATTCGGGTCCAGCTCTTTGCGAATTGCGATAAACTGACTCCACATAGGTAATCTCTCTTGTAAATCAGTAGCTGTTAATTCATGCAACTTCCCCCAATGCGGCCTCCCATCGTATTTAAGAAAAATACGCTCCATTTCCTGAAAATACGCCTTATAGGGCATTCCTTTGTACATATGCACCGCAATATACGCAGAATCTCGCTTGTAAGCCGGGCTAAGCCAGATTTCATCTCCTTTCACATACCTACATTCAATCGGAAAGTGGACAGCAAAACGATGCTTTTGCAAGCAATCTCTGATCTCTTGAACTACCTCTTGCATTTTATCAGCAGGCACACTATACTCCATCTCACTAAATCGAACCCAACGCGGAGTAGCAAACAATTTATGACTAGCCCCCACCTCCTCCATATCAGGCACAGCTCTTGCAGAAAGTTTACTTACGGGTGCACACAACTGAGGAAATAAACGACATCCCTCTGATAAAAACCAGAATAGGCCATTTTCAATGCCTATTTTTTTAAGCTGATTCCAAGCACTATTTTTGGTATCCGGCTCTTGAGTAATTTGCATGAATTTTGCTTGTACCACATCTGTATATACAAACCAGTAAAATTCGAAATGACGATGACGATCATGAAAGCTGGTCAATTTTTTTAAACAGTCGTTTACATTCATCCGTCTGCTCTTATAATAAATGCTGTACGCAGGAAGCACACGTAGCTTCACTTTAACAATGATTCCGAGTGCTCCAAGAGAGACTTGCAATGCACGAAAAAGTTCAGGATGAGAGCTTTCGGAGCATTCCAACAAATCACCCTGAGCGGTTACTACAGTTAAACCAACTACTTGCGTGGAAACACTTCCGAACCGAATCCCCGTACCATGTGTTCCTGTACTAATCGCTCCGCCAATGGACTGGGCATTAATATCTCCTAAATTCTCTTGCGAATAGCCTCGCTCATATAGCAATTCTCCCAAAAGCCTGAGCTTTGTCCCAGCCCACACAGTTGCTGTTTGTTCTTTTTCATCAATTGATAGTACACCTTGTAAATCATCTAATGATAGAAGAATTTGATCAGTTTCTACAAGCGGAGTAAAGGAATGTCCTGAGCCGACTACACGAATTGTTTTTCCCTGTTGACTAGCTTTTTTTACAACTTGTACCACTTCCTCCAAGCAGGATGGATAAATCGCTTGCTGTGGTGTGCTAGTAACTAATCCTGCCCAATTCTTCCATGGTTTCATTGCTACTGTTCTCATAGAAAACACCTGCCCTCTCCCCGATACGTTATGGCTTCCCCTATCCTTTTTCCTTTCCGTAGCAAATGTAGGGTTGGAAAGCGTTCACATAATTCTCCTGCCTTACTATGCCGAAAAAAGATGGGATCTCCAATTGCAAGCTTTTGATCACCTTCATAACGTACAGGCGTTTGGACCTCTCCTGCTCCTTCCAAGCGCAATAACGCAGCCTGTGGTGGTAAATATGGGAGGGGCAGTTTTTCTTTCCCTATCGTACCAGAGGCCACATACCCGCCACCCATACAAGTATGGATATTGAATCTAGGCTGTCGTACTATCTCAACAGCAAACCCAGCGGCTGGCTGGAAACGAAATTCTTTGTAGTAATCAAATAGGGCAGGAGCGTAAAAACCAGAGCCTACCGTTACTTCTGTCACTGCATTCTCGTAGCAAGTAGAGTTCATACTTCCGGTACCGCCTCCATTAAAAAAGCGGAGGGAAATATGCCGTTGTTGTAATTCGTCATTTAAACGTTTCCGCTTTTCCCTCACCAAGCGTATAGAACGTTTTTTTAGATAAGAGATAACACCATTTTTGAAACCGTGTCCTGGCATATTATCACCGACACCAGCAATTTGAGCCTCATAGCTCATTATTCCATCCAACACAAGCCAAGGACTGGTTACAATTCTTTCAACCATCTGCATCACTTGCTCGAATGTCCGTAAGGAAGAGCGATATACACCAATATGCAGGCCCCAAAATGAGTCAGAGGCATCCATCTCCACACAAAGCAACAAGGGCGTATCTACTTGTTTTGCCACCTCCTCCGCCAAGTAAATATGCTCCAATGAATCGACCATTAATGTAATTTGTGCGCCCTGCTGTACAGCTCGTGCTATCGCAAGTAGCGAAGATCTGTCCACCACAGGGTAGCCAAGCAGCAGATTATGAAATCCGTTCTCCCACAAAAACAATGCTTCTGATGCTGTAAAACACATGATGCCCTGGATCAAAGGATCATAATCTAAAATATAACGGAGCATAGGAATAGAACGAATTGACTTACTGGCAATTCGTATACGTTTACCATTGCTCCTAGCTACAATTTCAGCAATATTTTGATCCAACAAATCAAGGTCAATATAGGCAAACGGCATAGATAGGTTCGCGAAAGCTTCTCTGTAATAGCGATATCTGCTCGTCGTCTTGTACAGAATCTCACCTTCTTTACTGTTTCATAGATTGGGATATATTTCTCTTCAATATATTCAGTCACACAAGCTTCTAAAACTAGTAAAAAAAGAAAAATGCTTGCTCCATCTAGAGTTACTAGCCGTTCAATTATCCATCCTGCATTCCTGCATTCATACTTCTCATGCCCGTATACAAAAAAGCAGCCATCCTCTCAAAAGAGAAAATGGCTGCCTTTTACCTTAATGAAGCTGCAATGCCAGCAACACAAAATATAGGAAAAACATAAACGAAATGATTAAAAGCGGCAAGGGAATTTCTTTACGTCTGCCCATCGCCAGTTTAACAATTGGATACGCCATAAATCCGAAAGCAATTCCATCTGCAATACTCGCTGTAAAGGGAATCAGCACAATGATCAAGAACGCCGGCAAGCCTTCTGACATGTCGGTGAACTTGATCTGACTCACACTTTGCATCATTAGGCTACCAACCAGAATTAAGATGGGAGCAATCGCTGTATCCGGCACGTAACGAATGACAGGAATGCAAAAGATCGAGATCAAGAACAGAATTCCTACCGTAATTGCTGTAATCCCTGTTTTCCCGCCAGCGGCAATTCCTGCAGAACTTTCCGCTGAAGACACAGTTGGACTCGTACCAAACAATCCAGAAAGCATAGCTGAAATGGAGTTTGCTTGAAAAGTACGAGCAAATTTGCTTTCTGGAACCATGCTGTGCAAAAGCCCCATATTTTCAAAAACAATCACCATGGTTAGCGGAAACACAGCCAGCCAAAATCCAGCAGTAACTATGCCGTCAAACGAAAATGCTCCAAAGATAGTGAGGTACGTTGAGAACGAGAAATCACTTCCCTGACTAGTACCACCTACCGTACCAAGGGCAATAGCAATCAGCGTATTAACAATAATACTGATTAAAAAGCTACCTTTTACATTGCGTAAAAATAGCACGACGGCAATTACTAAGCTGACCAATCCCAATACTACCTTCGTATCGCCCAGATCACCTAAAGCAATAAATGTAGATGGATTAGGCACGATTAAGCCGCCTTTTTGCAAACCAATAAAGGTAAGAAACAACCCAATTCCAACCGTCATTCCTTCTTTTAGAGACAGTGGAATGCTTTTCGCTAAGATTTTGGCAACTGGTGTAAAAGCAATCACGATAAATAAAACACCTGACATGAATACAACTGCCAAAGCGCTCTCCCATGACAATCCCATAGATTTAACAATCGTATAGGAGAAAAACGCATTAATGCCCATACCAGGAACAAGTGCTACAGGAGCATTCGCCCAAAAACCCATGATCAAGCATCCTATGAAGGAGATAATGATCGTGGCAACAATACCTGCTTCCAATGGTATACCTGCATCCGATAAGATCATTGAATTCACGGCAATGATGTAGACAGCGGTGAAAAACGTGGTTAAACCAGCCAAAATTTCATTGCGAACCGTTGTTTGATGACCTTTTACATCAAATCTTTTACGAAAAAATGAGTACAATATCGGTTCCCTTCTTTAAACAAAACAACCCCTCGGCCCACCCGTGCCAATTCACCCCAAAAATTGGGGCAAGACACCTTTCCCTATAGTAGCAAAAAGAACGAAAAAGAGTAAATAGGGAAATGTAAAAATGTGAACAAAAAAGGGAGTGATGCTTGTATGTAGGTTTTCATGTTTCCAGCTAACTCTATATTACCCTCCAAAAAGCAAGCTACTATACAAGTTATGCAGCTCATTATGTATAATTATACTTATTTGTATTTTTATTCATGATTATTCACTTCATGTATCCTGCAAATAAATCTGTTTTGCTGTCGATATGTAGTTAAATTTTTAGAAGTTTAATCCAGATAAAACAAGATGATTTCAAGGCTTCCCAAAACGAACACTGAATTTTATTCCACCTTTTTTCAGAATGTACAAAATCTTATTGACTTATCCCTTCAAGCTTCTTACAATAGAACAAACTTTCATTTTCATCAAGAGTGGTGGAGGGACTGGCCCGACGAAGCCCGGCAACCGGAACATAGCGTTCTTGGTGCTAAATCCTGCAGAATCCGAAAGGTTCTGAGAGATGAATGTATGCGAAATTAGTAACGCAGCCTTCCTCTACTCAGAGGAGGGCTTTTTGCTATGAGAAGCCTGTCTTCCCTCTCTACTGGGCCAACCATTGAAACCAAGAGAAT
Organism: Brevibacillus sp. SKDU10; assembly: GCF_001645205.1. Taxonomy (NCBI): domain Bacteria; kingdom Bacillati; phylum Bacillota; class Bacilli; order Caryophanales; family Paenibacillaceae; genus Brevibacillus; species Brevibacillus sp. SKDU10. The sequence goes on from NZ_LSSO01000179.1 coordinate 14,097, forward strand.
CACCTTACTTTACATGGAAAAGGAGTGGTTTTTTTATGTCAAACCTCAATTGGAAAAGAGAAACATTAGCCCTTCACGGAGGTCAAGTGGCAGACCCAACTACCGGCGCTCTTGCCGTTCCCATCTATCAAACATCCTCCTATGAATTTCGTGACACCAGCCATGCAGCCAATCTATTCGCGTTACAGGAGCCTGGGAACATTTATACCCGCATCATGAATCCAACCCAGGATGTATTTGAGAAACGTGTTGCCCTTCTAGAAGGCGGTATTGGGGCGCTTGCAACTGCATCTGGTCAAGCCGCCATTACATTTGCCTTATTAAATATTGCACAAGCCGGTGATGAAATCATCTCCTCGAGCAGTTTATATGGGGGAACCTACAATTTATTTGCCCATACCTTTGCAAAGCTCGGAATTACAGTTCATTTTGTTGACCAATCCAATCCAGACAATTTCCGTTCAAAGATTACGGACAAAACCAAGGCTATTTTCTGCGAAACGATCGGAAATCCCCAAATGCAGGTTGCCGATCTAAATGCTATTGCTACCATAGCTCATGAATATGGATTACCGCTCCTTGTGGATAATACCTTTGCCTCCCCTATTTTGTGCCGGCCGATTGAACACGGGGCAGATATCGTTATCCATTCTGCTACCAAATTTATTGGCGGTCACGGCACATCTATCGGGGGAATTATCGTAGACTCCGGTCATTTCGATTGGAGTAACGGCAAGTTCCCTGGCCTCTCCACTCCAGACCCTACCTACAATGGAATTGTATATACAGAGGCGGTTGGCAATGCTGCTTATATCGTAAAAGCTCGTGTGCAGCTACAGCGAGATGTAGGAGCTACCTTATCTCCTTTTAACTCCTTTTTATTCTTACAAGGCCTAGAAACTCTCCACCTGCGGATGGAACGGCATAGTCAAAATGCACTTGCTGTCGCTCAATATTTAGAACAACACAACGATGTAGAGTGGGTGAGTTATCCAGGGCTTGCTAGCTCGCCTACCTACGAACTTAGTCAGCGCTATTTACCAGATGGTCATGGGGCTTTGTTGACTTTTGGAATCAAAGGCGGAGTAGAAGCTGGCAAAAAAGTAATTGAATCTGTTCAATTGTTCTCTCATTTGGCTAATGTAGGAGACTCCAAGTCGTTGATCATACATCCGGCTAGTACTACTCATCTCCAACTTACCCCAGAAGAACAAGCTAAGGCCGGGGTGACCCCTGGGATGATTCGTCTTTCCGTAGGTACAGAGGCAATTGATGATATTTTGCAGGATTTAGAGCAGGCTGTTCAAAAAGCTGTGGAAGCTGTACAAGTGTAAGCTGATAATCGTGTAGGATGTAAAAAGGCGTGCTTCACTGTTGCCAGTCGCACGCCTTTTTCTATATGTAAGATGAAAATTTGACTTTTGGATCATCGCTTACTTTTTAGATACCTGAACATATGAGGTCTGTTTCACCGTGTACGTATCTGCGAGTGTTTCTTCTTTTATGACACCTAGCTTAAGTAGGCTGTTTATTTTTGCCACATCCACCTTGGACATCAGCCTCCATATTTGCGGATCTTCTACGGCTTTAAGCAGGTGTTCCTCATTAAACTCTTTCTTCTCTTGCTGACTAATTTTCAGACGGTAGTCTCCAATCTCAATCTCACACGGTTCTGTATAAACAGCCAACAGAATCCGACGTAGCTCTGCCAGTTCCTCTTCTAGCTCTTTTTGCTGTTGTTTGATCGCAAAATACCGAGCAATTGTAGCTTCCATGTGCCCCTCTCCTTTCGTTCTGACAACAATGTATGTAGAAAGGTCACACATAAGAACCGAGAAGGAAGAAGTTTATCACATCTTTTCTTTTATTCTGAATTCTTCCTCTGATATCTTCTTCCACAAATAACAACAAGCAACACTAGAAGGAAACTAACGACACTAATGATATTTTTTGCAGTGCTTTCCTTAATAAATAGATTCAGGAAAAATGTAGGCCCGACAATCAGCAGCAATAGATTTAGCGAGTGTTTTCCAATAAAGTTCAATCACTCTCTCCCCCCATGTTTTTATGATCAATAAAAGTTACATTCCTCCCATTGTATCATATTTATCAGGCTACTTCCCGATTAAGACAAACACATTACCATCCGGCGCCTCTATAATAGCTACATGACCACCTAATGAATTGGAAAATGCCGGACGAATCCACTAAATGGAAGGATCGTCTTTCCACTGTTCATAGAATGCAGTGACATCTTCTACAAAAATCTCTGGCTCTATGAAATGTAATTCAGGGTTATTTTTCAAAACTAATTCTGCATGGCCTTCTCCAAACCCCATACCTACTAGTTTCCATGGTTTACCCGGAATTTGTTCAGCCTCCCACTTTTTTACTAACCCCATTTTCTCATAGAAAAGAATAGCTGATTCCAAGTCTTTCGTATAAATGGCAAGGCAATGTAATTGCTTAAACATCATTCTCCCCCTTTTCTCCCTCCATTCTAGCCTCTAATAGTGACATTTCCTGACACTGTTTAAAAAACAGTTGAGATGCTGACAGAGCCACTACCAAAATCGTTTACTAGTTCAAAAATGCCAAAAGGCCAGCTCATAGGAAGCTGGCCTTTTGGCAAAAATGTTAAAAATAAGGACATTAAAATAATTTGAAAATGATTAGTCCTAAGCGACCGCCTTTAGAAGATCAATTACTAAAGGGATTACTGCGCCAAGGAATTGCAGTACAGCGATTGCGATGCTCATAAAATCTCCCCCTTGGGTAAAATTAGAAAATCACTTTCTACTAAGATCATAACCCATATTTTGAAAAAAATCTAGCAAAATTTGCCTTAATGGAAAAAATGTGTACACAAATTGAACAGTTTGCAAAATTTTATATATATGATCATAATATGAATAAAATAAAATGGTAAGAAAATCACCCTCCTGTTACAATTAAAATCGGTATCTACAGCATAGATGATTAGAATGAATCAAAAAATATTACTAGCAGCAATGTACTCTTTTACAACTTCCTGACTATCTGTGTTA